>CAMHTE010000001.1 GCA_946187975.1 uncultured Bacteroidales bacterium
ACAAGGATTTTCAGTCCTTTGCTCTACCATCTGAGCTACAGCACCATTTGGTTTTTGGGATTGCAAAGATAGGAAAAAAAATCTCTCTTGCAAAATATCGCATTTTTTTTTAATATTGCATAGAAATATCTTTAAACCCTCTATTATGAAAAAAATCATTGCATTCGCACTTTGCGGAGCAGTCATCCTCTCCGGATGCTCTTCCATGAACAATTCTAAGAAAGGTACCCTCTTCGGAGCAGGCGGCGGCGCCATCGCAGGTGCAGCTCTCGGTTACCTGATCGGCGGCGACCTCAAGTCCGCAGCCATCGGAGCAACTGCCGGAACCGCAGTGGGAGCCACCTCCGGTGCCCTCATCGGTAAGAAGATGGACAAGAAGGCTGCTGAACTCGAGGCCCTCAAGGCCGCCAAGGTCGAGACCATGGAAATCAACGGTTTGCAGGCCATCCGCGTCACCTTCGACGGAGGTATCCTCTTCGCCACCAATAGCTCTACTCTCAGCGCTGAGGCAAAGACCGCCCTCACAAACTTCGCCAACACGATGGCCGACCTCCCCGAGACCGACATCACCATCTGGGGACACACCGACAACACCGGTACCGCAGCCGTCAACCAGCGCATCTCCAAGCAGCGTGCAGCCGCCGTCGAGAGCTATCTCGCAGGTTGCGGAATGGCTAAGAGCCGCCTCGTTGCTGAAGGAAAGTCCTTCGACCTTCCCATCGCCAGCAACGACACCGCTGAAGGCCGTGCCCAGAACCGCCGCGTTGAGGTTTACATCACCGCCAACGAGGCTATGATCGCTGCCGCAGAAGCCGGAACCCTCAAATAGTCCGTGTCCGGAATACGGTACATAAAACTGATACTCCCACTCCAGCTGGAGTGGGAGCCTTGTTATAGTACCGACTCCTCCGCCGTACGCGTCGGGGACAGGGTGGGCGTCAGCTTCGCCCATCGTAGTTATATAGGTGTGGTGTCGGAATGCGACGTTACGCCTGATGTGGAGCCGTCCCGCATCCAGCCCATTAACAATGTCTCCACCGGACTTGCCCCCGTGAGTGCGGAAGAGCTTGCCCTCTGGCGCTTCATAGCCGATTATTACCTGTGCACCGTGGGCGAGGTGTACAAAGCCGCCTACCCGTACGGAAAGACCGCCGCCGAAGAGACTGGGGCCAGATCCGTCCGACAGCGCCAGTTGCTGGAACGGAAGACGGAAGAACTCTGGCGGGTGCGCATCGCCAGGCTGCGCGCTCGGCTGGAGGCAAAGGATGCATCCCTGGCCCGCAGGCACAGGGAAGACGTACTTGCGAGGCTAAAGGCACAGAGGGACGCAATCCTTCAGGAACTGGCCGAAGCGGAAAGCCGCCTCAACTCCATAAGCAAACCCCTGTCCCTCAGCCAGGACGGCTCGGCGGTTCTACCGGATAATCTCAGGGACCTCCGGCCCGACGTTCCTCTCGCCACAACGCTTGGAGCCGGAAAACCAGTACTTCTGATATCGTCCGACCGCTATTCGCACTACGTAAGGCTTGCAGCCGCCCAGCTGGTTCGCGGGCGCAACGTTCTCATACTGGTTCCAGAGACGGCCCTCGCACGCGAGCTCCAGGAACGCATGCAGGAGACCTTCGGGGACCTGCTTCTGGTAAACCACTCGTCCATGACCCAGGCGCAGAGGCGCAGGATAGCCGATGCGATACGCTCCGGACGCCAATACGTACTGCTCGGCACCCGCTCAGCCATCTTCCTCCCCCATAGGGAACTGGGCCTCGTAATTGTCGACGACGAACAATCGCCCTTCTATAAACAGACCGACGGCGCTCCGCATTATAATGCGCGCGACTGCGCCGTTCAGCTCTCCCTTATTCATGGGTGCGGAGTTCTTCTCGGGACATCCTCTCCATCGCTGGAATCGCTGCTCAACGCACGCACAGGCAAGTATACGGCCATTAAGAAGGCCATGTCCGGCGGAGGCAGCATGCAGATTATAGACATCCCTGCCGAAAGGCGCAAGAACGGCTTGGTCGGGGCTTTCTCACGTAAGTTGATGCAAGCGGTGAAGGAACTCCCTGAGGGCGGAAAGACCGTTTACATACGGGGATTCGAGCGGCGCGAAGAACTCCCTGAGGACGCCGACGTCCTTTCCATCCCCCAGGCGGCAAGGAGCGACCTGAGCGGATACAGCCTGGTTGCTATGCTCAGCGCCGACGCCCTCTTCGATGCAGCCGACTTCCGCTCCGACGAAAGGGCTTTCCAGTACATCGACGCGCTCAGGAACGCCTGTCCGCAGGTAATAATCCAGACCTCCCAAAGCGCCCATCAGGTATTCCGTTTGAAGGATCCTTCGCCCCTGCTGGAAGAAAGACGGAACTTCGGTCTTCCGCCCTATACCCGTCTGGTCGATGTGCTGATAGCTGCGGGGCAGCGGTCCGCGGAGTTTGCCGACAAACTGTCAAAGCTTCTTCCGAAGCAAGGGTTCAACGCAATGCCAGCACTGCCTGCACAGCAGGGAAAGACCAGGATACGGGTAATCCTGCCGAAGGATAAGAAATTAAAGGACAATAAATTACGCCTCCGCAGCGTGGTTTATGGCTTGAAAGCCGACCTTCACTTCGGAGGCAGTGTAATCCTGGATGTAGACCCCGCCTGACGCGGGGCTTTTTTATTTGATCCGCACCGGGGAATCTTCGTAAAGGACGAAGCGGCGGGCCTTGCGTATCCACTTCTGTTCCTCGGACTTAACATGCTCCTCGACTATATCGAAGGTGATTCCTCCCTTCAGGTATTCTTCCATTACGGGATCGGCCAGACGCCCGTAGAGGCTCTCCGATATATGGAACTGCGAATAATGCTCTCCGAACCAGCGCATCAGCTGAACCGTATGAAGCAACGAATGGTAGGCGCTGCCGGGAGTAAGGATAAACTGGTATCCGAAGCACTGCTCCCCCTCGTACAGCCCTGCCATGGGCACGAATGAGCATGGACGCGCCAACACTCCCGCAGGCAGCGGAATGGTGTTTCCTTCGGTCTTGATGAAAGGAGCTCCTATAAACTCGTAAGGACGTCCCGTGCCTATGCCGGGGGTGATGTTAGTATCCGTCCAGAGGCTGCCTCCCGAATAGAAGTACGGCGTAAACACGCCGGGGAAATCGCTTGCTGGAGGGATGGTCCAGGGCATCAGGGTACGTGCGGTAGCGGAAAGATCCGCCGAGATGACGTGCAGGGCCAGTCGCGGGCAGGTTTCGCCCACATACATCTGGCAGAGTTCACCGAGGGTCAGTCCATGCCTGTGTGCAGCCGCGGGGACCCACTGGTCGGTCTCCCCAGCTGGCATCGACCCCTCAACGAAACGCCCCGCCGGATTGGGGTGGTCTACCACGTAAAGCGCCGGAGGATTCTCGAGGGTATCCAGGGTCGAGATGAGCCTCAACACATCCACCGTAAAGGGGAAATACCTGGAACCTACGTCCTGTATCTCCACAACCACGGCATCGAGATCTTTCAGCTCATCAACGTCAAACGCTATGTGCGATGTGCCGGGAAGGGCATCCGCTTCGGGCAGGAAGATCCGTGCCAGATTGCCGCGCTCACGGAAAAGCTCGTACAGATAGCGTCCCGACGCAGCGTCCCAGCAGCCAGGAGTGCAGAAAACTCCGACCTTGCCGTCGAGCAGGGCCCTGTCGAGCTGGTCGCCTATGGGAGTGGTACGGAACGAGAACATCAGCCTATTATCTTTTTGGCGAGCGACACGACTTCCTCACCCAGGGCAACCGCTCTCTCTTCGGTGGGAGCCTCGGAATAAACACGGATGATGGGTTCGGTATTGGAACGGCGCAGGTGTACCCACTCACGCTTCTGCTCGAAGTCGACTTTCACACCGTCTATGGTATTCACCTTCTCTGCTTTAAACATCTCCTTCATCGCTTCCAATATCTTGTCTATCAGCGCTTTGTCGCTTAAATCTATGCGGTTCTTGGCTATGAAGTACTGCGGCAGAGTCTTCTTGTATGCGCTCACGCTCATACCTTTGTGCGCCAGATTGCTCAGGAAGAGGGCCACTCCCACCATGGCGTCGCGTCCGCAGTGGCTCGCAGGGTAGATGACACCCCCGTTGCCCTCTCCGCCGATAAGCGCGCCTACCTTGTGCATGAGGGTAGTGACGTTCACTTCGCCCACCGCAGATGCATGATAGGTACCTCCGTGGGCCTCGGTAACGTCGCGCAGGGCACGGCTCGATGAGAGGTTGGAGACGGTTGCAAGGTTCTTCTTCCCCGCCTTTACGGCCTCGTCGAGAAGATAGTCGGCTACGGCCACGAGGGTATATTCCTCCACGAAGGGCTGTCCATCTTCGCAGATAAAGGCCAGTCGGTCCACATCCGGATCCACGCTTATGCCAAGGTCGGCCTTTTCGCGCACGACCGTGTCGCACAGAGCGGTGAGGTTCTTGGGAAGAGGTTCCGGATTGTGGGCGAAATCACCCGTGGGCTCACCGTAAAGAGTTATGCATTCTACCCCAAGGCGCTTCAGGAGCCTCGGCATTATGATGCCTCCCACCGAATTGATGGCGTCCAGCACCACCTTGAAGTGCGCTGCGCGTATGGCTTCGGCATCCACCGCCTCAAGGGCCAGCACAGAGTCGATATGCTCGTCGGTGAAGTCGTGGTCGGTTATAGTGCCGAGTTCGTCAACCTCGGCAAAGTCGAATTCTCCCTTTTCGGCGCAGTCGAGTATGGCCTGTCCCTGTTCAGCCGTAAGGAACTCGCCGTGCTCGTTGAGCAGCTTGAGGGCGTTCCACTGGCGTGGATTGTGGGATGCGGTTAAGATGATTCCGCCATCGGCGCCGCTGAACACGACAGCCAGCTCCGTAGTGGGAGTGGAAGCGAAGCCGCAGCGGATGACGTCCACCCCGCAGGCAATGAGGGTGCCACAGACGAGCTGTTCCACCATCTGTCCGCTGATACGGGCGTCACGGCCTACCACAACCTTGTAACGGGCTCCGTTCGGCTGCTTGCGTTTGCGCAGTTCCGAGCAGTAAGCGTATGTAAACTTAACTATATCTACAGGTGTAAGTGCATCTCCCGGGCGGCCTCCTACGGTGCCTCTGATGCCGGAAATGGATTTAATGAGAGTCATAGCGCAAATATAATAAAAAAAGGACAACGGCCTTGCCGCTGCCCCTTATTATCCTGAGGAAGAAACTTACTTCTTCCGTGCCTTGTATCTCTGATAGAACATATCAACACGACCGGCGGTATCGACGATTTTGGTCTTTCCGGTGTAGAACGGATGAGACGTGTTGGAGATCTCAACCTTTACGAGGGGATACTCGACTCCGTCAACAGTGATGGTCTCCTTGGTGGTGGCGCAACTCCTGGTGATGAAGATGTCCTCGTTTGACATATCCTTGAATACTACAAGACGGTAGGATTCGGGATGGATTCCTTGTTTCATTTTAATAAGCTTATTATCTAGAATCTTGTAGTGGGTAGGAGAATCGAACTCCTATTGCGAGATTGAGAATCTCGAGTACTAACCGTTATACGAACCCACCATTGTTTTTTTGGGACTGCAAAGATAGAGAAATTCCCGGAACTGACAAATTTTTTTACATACATTTTATATCTTTGTGTATGATTTCATTCGTAGTTACCACGCTCATACTCCAGCTGTTGGCCGTCCATCCCGCTTCCGGGGACGGGGGCCGTACCCTCACCATGAAAGAAGCCGTCCGAAGCCAGGCCGTCTACCCTCAGATGCGGCAGTGGCACTGGGAGGGAGACCACAATCTTTGCGAAGGCCGCGCGAAGGTGGGAAAGCGCGTGTGGAAGCTGCCGGAAGTGGATGCGGAAGGGATAGTCATAGGTGAGACCGTCTCCCGTAACGAGTTCGGGATCTCGGCAGGGGTATTCCCTTCAAACAAAGGCGACAGGATAGCCGTTTACCGCAAGGACGAGAGCACTGTAACCCTCTTCCCCCTGCTGGATATAAGCACGCGTACAGGGTCCCTTAAGAGCATACGCTACCCAATGAACGGCATGGCTTCCGAAAAGCTCAGCCTGCTGGTGTGCGACACACTGGGGCATGTCCTTTCTACCATCATACCGACTGAATTCACCGACGAAAGGTATCTTACCTGCATCAGCTGGAGTCCGGACGACAAATACATCTTCATTCAGGTTCTGGACCGCAGCCAGCACGACCTGGTGCTCAACCAGTACCGCGCAGCCGACGGCTCCTTTGTCCGCACTATACTGAAAGAGCATAACGACTCCTGGGTGGAGCCCCAGGATCCCCTGCATTTCATCAAGGGACGTTACGACTTCATCTACCGCACCGACAACCGCGACGGCTGGAAAAACCTCTATCTCTGCGACACTCTGGGAACAGTGCGCCGCCTGACGGCCGTGGCTGCCGACGTGCAGTATGCCGCCAATGACGGACGCTACGTATACTATACCTCGGCGGAGGTCTCTCCCATAGAGAACCATCTCTTCCGCATAGACCTCGGCAGGCGCTACCGTTCCGCAGCAAGGGCGAAGTTCGGCCGGCCCCAGAGGCTCACCCCGGAGGAAGGATGGCACAGCGTGAGCTTCAGCCCCGATTGCACCCGCTTCCTGGATAGATGGAGTTCGTTCAATGTTCCCGGCAGGATTGCCGTCCGTTCGGCTGACGGCAGCAAGACAGAAATGCTAGCCGAAGCACCCGATCCCCTGGCAGATTTCGCCCAGTGTGAGGTCAGCCTCGGCAAAGTGCCTTCGGCAGACGGAAAGTTCGACAATTACTACCGACTATACAAGCCACTGGGCTTCGATCCTTCGAAGAAGTATCCCCTGATAGTTTATGTTTACGGAGGGCCTCATTCACAGATGGTACGCAACACCTGGCTGGGAAGGATACGTATGTGGGAGATGCTGATGGCCCAGCGCGGATACGTGGTTTACGTGCAGGACAACCGTGGCACAGCCAACAGGGGTGCGGAGTTCGAGAAAGCCATCAACCGCCGCTGCGGAAAGGCCGAGGCGGAAGACCAGATGGCCGGCCTCAACGAACTTCTGAAGCAGCCCTGGATAGACCGCGACCGCATCGGAGTGCACGGCTGGAGTTACGGCGGATTCATGACCATAACCCTCATGACTGAACATCCGGACGTATTCAAATGCGGCGTGGCGGGTGGCCCCGTCATAGATTGGAAGTGGTACGAAGTGATGTACGGCGAGCGCTACATGGACACCCCCGAAACCAATCCCGAGGGCTTCGAGGCAACATCCCTCATAAACAAGGCCGAGAAACTTCAGGGCAAACTACTGATCTGCCAGGGAGCCATCGACAATACTGTGGTTTGGCAGCACAGCCTGAGTTTCGTTCAGCGCTGCATCGAACTCGGCACCCAACTCGACTACTTCCCCTATCCTATGAGCGAGCACAACGTCTTCGGCGACTGGCGCATCCACCTCATGGATAAGGTTACGGATTATTTCGAAAGGAATCTTTAAGCTTCCGTCCCGAGCTTTTCCCGCAGATGGCGTATCATATCGCGGGTCATGCTCTTAAGATTGTAGGCGGGGGTCCAGCCCCACTCCTTGCGTGCGCATACGTCGTCCATCCTGTTGGGCCATGAATCTGCGATTGCCTGACGGACGGGGTCGATGCGGTACTTCATCTTGAATTCCGGGATCTCCTTACGTATGGCCTCGTACAGTTCCTCGGGATCGAAACTCATGCTGGCGATATTGAAGGCGTTGCGGTGCACCAGATAGCGCGGATCCGCCTCCATGATATTTATGGCAGCCTTCAGGGCATCCGGCATATACATCATATCCATGTAGGTGCCTTCCGCGATGGGGCAGTAGTAGGTCTCCCCTTTCACCGCGGCGTAGAAAATCTCAACGGCATAATCGGTGGTGCCTCCACCGGGCAGGGTCTTGTACGAAATCAGTCCCGGGAAACGGACGCTGCGGGTATCTACCCCGTACCTGTGGTAGTAATAATCCGAAAGCAGCTCGGTAGCCACCTTGGTAACGCCATACATGGAAGTAGGACGCTGGATAGTATCCTGAGGAGTATTGTCACGGGGTGTGTCCGGTCCGAAGGAACCTATGGAACTGGGCGTGAAGACCGCACAGCGCTTCTCGCGCGCCACTTCCAGCACGTTCAGCACACCGTTCATCTGTATGTCCCAGGCCTTGAGCGGAAGACGCTCGGCCGTTGCCGAGAGAAGCGCCGCAAGGTTATAGATCGTGTCGATGTCGTACTTGTCGACCGCTTCAGCGATCTGGTGCGCCATTACCACGTTTACAATTTCGCAGGGGCCGCTTTCGAGCAGGTCTCCCGTGGGTTCCGCTCCCGGAATGTATCCGGCTACGACAGTTCCCTGATGATACTGCTTGCGGAGTTTCATTGTAAGCTCGGAACCTATCTGGCCTGTGGCACCTATGACAAGTATGTTTTTCATCGTGTGGTTTCCAATATCGCTGCAAATTTACTATTTTTGTTGTAATTGTATTACACCACAGCACTATGTACGGCAAATTCCAGGACTATCTCCGCAGCGAACTCAAAAACATAGAGGACGCCGGGCTTTATAAACGCGAACGCACCATCTGCTCTCCCCAGGGAGCCGAAATCACACTGGCCGACGGCAGCAAGGCACTGAACTTCTGCGCCAACAACTACCTCGGACTCTCCGACAACCCCAGGCTCATAGCGGCGGCAAAGAAAGCCATGGACGAGCGCGGATACGGCATGAGTTCCGTACGCTTCATCTGCGGCAAGAGCGATATCCACGAGCAGCTTGAGAAAGCCATCTCGGAGTTTTTCCATACGGAAGATACCATACTTTACGCCGCCTGCTTCGATGCCAACGGCGGCGTGTTCGAACCTCTGCTGGGGCCCGAGGATGCAATTATCTCCGATGCCCTCAACCACGCCTCCATAATAGACGGCGTAAGGCTTTGTAAGGCAGTGCGTTATCGCTATGCCAACGCCGATATGGAAGAGCTCGAGAAATGCCTCATACAGGCCCAGGAGCAGCGTTTCCGCATAATAGTTACCGACGGTGTTTTCAGCATGGACGGCAACGTAGCCCCCATGGACAAAATATGCGACCTGGCCGAGAAATACGACGCCCTCGTGATGGTGGACGAAAGCCATTCCGCCGGAGTGGTGGGAGCCACGGGCCGCGGAGTAGCCGAGCAGTTCGGGCTCTACGGACGCATCGACATCCACACGGGCACCCTCGGAAAGAGCTTCGGAGGCGCAGTGGGAGGGTTTACCACCGGACGCAAGGAGATAATTGAGATGCTCCGCCAGCGCTCCAGGCCCTACCTCTTCAGCAACAGCCTGCCTCCCATGGTCTGTGCGGCCGGACTCGAGACCTTCAAGATACTCTCCGAATCGAACGAACTGCACGACCGTCAGCAGGAGAACGTGCGCTATTTCCGCGAGAAGATGCTTGCCGCAGGCTTCGACTGCAAACCCACGCAGAGCGCCATCCTCGCAGTAATGCTCTACGACGCCCCTCTGAGCCAGAAGTTCGCCGCCCGCATAGCGGAAGAAGGCATCTTCGTTACAGGATTCTATTATCCGGTAGTTCCCAAGGGACAGGCACGCATACGCGTGCAGATTTCAGCAGGCCACACACGCGAACAACTCGACCGTGCAGTCGCGGCCTTCATCAAAGTCGGAAAGGAACTGGGAGTCCTGAAATAAACTATTTTTCCAGACGGGCTTTGGCGTAGTCGGCTGTAAGGTGGAAGACCTTGCGGCGCGACGACGGTGCCTCGTACATAGCGTCGTTCATGATGCGCTCGCATATCGCACGCAGTCCGCGGGCTCCGAGCTTCTCCCTGATGGCGGTATCCACGATGACATCCAGCACCTTCGGATCGATCTCCAGCTTTATGCCGTCGATTTCGAAGAGCTTCTCGTACTGGCGAAGTATGGCGTTGCGAGGCTCGGTAAGGATGCGCTTGAGCGCCTTGCGGTCCAGCTGGTCCAGGTTCATCAGCACGGGGAGGCGTCCCACTATCTCCGGAATAAGTCCGTATTTGCGTATATCCTGAGGCTCCACGTAGCGCAGAAGGTCATTCTTATCAACCGTCGCCTTGCGTCCGTTGTCGAAGCCTATCACCTGGGTGTTGAGCCTCTGCGCGATTATGCGCTCTATCCCCTCGAAGGCACCTCCGCAGATGAAGAGTATATTCTCCGTGTTCATGTGCACGAACTCCTGCTCCGGATGCTTGCGGCCGCCCTGGGGCGGAACGTTTACTACGCTGCCTTCCAATAACTTGAGCAGGGCCTGCTGAACTCCTTCTCCGGCTACGTCACGGGTTATGGACGGGTTGTCGCTCTTGCGCGAGATCTTGTCGATCTCATCGATGAACACTATTCCGATTTCGGCCTGTTCCTGGTCGTAGTCGGCCTCCTGAAGCAGGCGGGAGAGTATGCTTTCGACGTCCTCGCCCACATATCCCGCCTCGGTCAGCACGGTGGCATCCACGATAGTGAAAGGCACCATCAGCATCTTGGCAATAGTGCGCGCCAGCAGGGTCTTGCCGGTTCCGGTGGGACCAACCAGAAGCACGTTGGACTTTTCCAGCTCCACACCGTCGTCGGGATGCTCCACCACATTGTGCAGTATGCGCTTATAGTGGTTATAGACCGCAACGGACAGGAGCTTCTTGGCCCTCTCCTGACCTATTACGTACTGGTCCAGGAAGGACTTTATCTGTTTGGGTTTGGGAAGCCTGGTCCCCTTTGTCGAAGTAGCAGCCATCACTTGCCCCGCTTTGTGAGGATGCGGTCCACCATGCCGTAGGCAAGGGCTTCGGAACTGTTCATCCAGTAGTCGCGGTCGGCGTCGGCGAACACCTTTTCGTAAGGCTGGCCGCTATGCTGGGCGATAATGCAGCAGAGTTCCTCGCGCGTCTTTTCGATTTCCTTCGCGGCAATGAGTATGTCCGATGCCTGTCCGCGCGCTCCACCGAGGGGCTGGTGAATCAGTACGCGGGAATGGGGAAGCGCGGAGCGCTTGCCTTTTGTGCCTGCGCACAAAAGTACGCTTCCCATGGAAGCGGCCATTCCCGTGCAGATCGTAGCCACATCCGGTTCAATGAGCTGCATGGTATCGTAAATTGCGAGACCGGAGGTTACCTGTCCGCCGGGGGTATTGATATACAGCGAGATATCGCTCCCCTCACCCGTCGATGCAAGATACAGCAGCTGGGCCTGAATGATATTGGCCACATCATCGTCCAGGGGCACGCCGAGGAAAATGATGCGGTCCATCATCAGGCGGCTGAAAACGTCCATCGACGCCACGTTCAGGCGGCGCTCCTCCAGAATGGTGGGATTGATGTAGGCGTCGGTCGCCGAGGCGTAACGATGGAGCGTTGCGGAACCCACCCCGCGCTCGGAAGCGGCGAATTTTTCGAAATCGTTCCTTGCCATAAACTATTTGAGTTCGCGGAACTTGTCCGAGGAAATCTTCTTCTCCTTGATGGTAATCTCTTCCTTGAGCTTGCCGAAGACCTTGCTGTCCTCGACCTGTTCCACAAGGCGGTCTATCTGCTTGCGGTCCGAGAGCACATTGGCTACGGAATCCTTAATGATATTCTCGGGAACGTTGCCCATGCCGTACATCGCGTACTGGTAGCGCACGAATCCGGCGGCAGCCTCCTCAATATCCTTCTGCTCCACCTTGAAGCTGTATTTGCGCATGAGGGCGGTACGGATAAGCTGCCAGCGGAAGTCCGCGAGGAAGCCCGCGAAGTCCTTCTCGATATCTTCCTTACTAACCTTGCCGCCGTTGGCCTCGAACAGCCAGCGCTTCATGAAGGCTTCGGGAAGGTCGAAGGATGTCTTCTCCACGAAATGGTCGCGGATGTCCTTGCTGAGGCGCCATTCGGCCTGCTGTGCATACTCGGAGGTGAGACGTGCGTCGAGTTCGGCTTCGATGTCGGCGTCGGACTTCTCTTCCTTACGGTCGGCGTAGTACTTCTTGAGGTTCTTCAGCATCTCGGCCTTATCCTTCGCCGAAGCGCTTATGGCATAACGGTTTACGGAATCGGTCTTGGCCACGGACACCTCGATGTCGGGATAGGTGGCTATGTCGAACACGAAGCGGAAATCGTTACCGTCCTTCCATTCTATCTCGGGTTGCTTCTCGCTGGAGAGAGGCTCTCCGAGCACGTTCAGCTTATTCTTGTCTATAAAGTCCTGCAAACCCTTGGACACTACCTCGTTCACCGATTCCGCGAGGGCCTGCTCGCCGTACACGCGACGTATCATCGACTCGGGAACCATTCCCTTGCGGAAGCCCTTGAAATCCGCCGTCTTGCGGCGCTGTGCGAGTATTTTACGTTCTGCTTCCGCGTAATCTGCCTGCTCAACGTCGATGGTAAGTTCGATGTCCAGGGCATCAATCTGTTTCTTCTGAAGTTTCATAATATTGAATTACTGTTTGATTTTTCGTTTCGGATAAGCTATGCGCTCGTGGTACATCTGCGAGAGGTAGGCCTTGAGGCTGGCCTTTACCGTGCAGAGGTCGCGCAGGCTGATCTCAGCCTCGGAGAACTGCCCTTCCTCCTCCTTGCCGGCCACGATCCCTTCCACGAAGCGGTCGAAGGATGCGGCCGAATAGTCCTTGAGCGAGCGCGATGCGGCTTCTATGCTGTCGCAGAGCATAAGTATCACCTGCTCCCTGGTGACGGGCTTTCCGCCCGGATAGGTAAAGTCGGCACGATCTGCCTCGTCTCCCCCAGCCCGCAGGTGTTTGTCGAAGAAGTACGTAACTACGGTCGTGCCGTGATGGGTGGCGATGAAGTTCCTTATTACGGACGGAAGATGATGACGCTGAGCGAGTTCCAGCCCATCCGTTACATGTTTTATTATATACTGCGCGCTCTGTGCGGGCGTCAGGTTGTCGTGATAACGATCCACTCCCTCAGGCACCAGCATCGACTCGTTTTCGACAAAGCACAAGGGGTTGAGCATCTTGCCAATGTCGTGGTAAAGCGCTCCTGCGCGTATGAGCTGCACGTCGGCCCCCACAGATACAGCCACAGCATCCGCCATATTCATAACCTGCAGGGAATGCTGGAAAGTGCCGGGAGCCTTCTGTTCGAGTTCGCGAAGCAGCGGCAGCGAAGTGTCGCAAAGCTCGCTCAGGCGGTACACCGACACCAGATTAAAGATGCGCTCGAAGAGGTACGTAAGCGGGTATCCCGCCACGCAGAGCATGGCCGACACGAACAGGTACGATCCGGTACGCAAGATGTTGCCTCCGATAAAGTCGGTAAAGTGAAGCCCGAGGTAAACCACGAACATCACCGCGAAGGTTATGAAGGCGTTGAGGAACTGCCTCCAACCCTTATTGAAACGCTTGAAACTGATGATGGACACCACTCCCCCAATCAGGAAGACGAAGAAGAGCGCCACTCCGTTATCGGCGTAAAGCGCAATGGGATAAAGACTTACCGAGTACAGGAGCAGGATGAGCCTGTCGTCAAAGAAGGCTTCCAGGAAGAGGGCGCAGAGCACGAAGGGCACCATGCAGACCATTCCCGGTTCCACCCTCGGGACTATGATCGACGCGAGCGTAAACACCGCGAACACCATCAGCAGATAGAGGAATTTTCCCTTGTCCGCAAAAATAGCGGGATTGAAGAAAAGCACCGACAGGAAGAACAGCAGCACTATCATCAGCGCTACTATCGCATTGCCTGCCCAGTACATAATTCCGGGATTCCCGGAAGAAATGTTGTTGGAATACTCCCTCTCGTAGGAAGCTATTATCTGCGCGGTCTCTGCGGTGACTATCTCGCCGTTGGAGACTATGAGCTGACCGGCGCTGACGTATCCGAGCGTCGGGGAAATCTCCTGATCCGCACCCGAACGCACGATATCGGTAGTGGTTTTATCGTATGCTAGGTTGGGTACGATCAGATCGGCAACCGGAAGGCTGCGGAACAGCGAATCCACGTCGGCTCCGGGAGCAGCCTCGGCCACTGAGGCCTTGAGGGCCTCGCGGGCTTCTGCCAGGAGATAAACCTCACTCACGGGGCACGATACGGCCTTTTTCCCTCGCTGGATATAGAGTATGCCCGAAGCGGATGAACCCTGAGGCACCGTCACGCCCTCGTCGCTGACTATTCCCTTTTCGTAAATATCGCTCACCGCGGCGGAAATCACCGGACGCAGATGTGCGAAGGGACCGAGATCCATATTCTGCACATTGCGCAGGCTGCGGCCAACCACCTCGTCGGAATACCTGTAATAAGGCACCACGCGCGACGTGTGCTGCAGACGCTCCGCCAATATCTGGTCGTCGGTCTTGAGTATGGGAAAATCGAAGGGAGATATGAGGGTTTCGTACTTCCACGGAGCCCCCTTCCTATACTCATAGTTAAGCTTAGGGTTGCGGGGCAGCGACAGCAGTATGGCCGCAAAGAGTATTCCCAGCGGCAGCGCAACCCCTATCTTTTGCAGTTTGGTCATTACTTGAACGGACTGTCGGCCTCACGGGCGATGTAAGAATAAGTCATCCTGTCGGTCATGCGGGGGAAGAACCTGTGGGCCCAGACCGTAAGCTTGCCAAGGCCGGTGAGTATCACCTGCGAACGGCGGCGGCGGAGTGCGCGTGCAAGGTGCATCGCGCATTCTTCTGCACTCATCAGCTTATCTTCGTTGAGCGGAGTCTCCCCCTGTGCGCTTCCGTCGGCGGTGAGGGCCGCGTTGCGGACGTTGGAAGAGGTGTAACCCGGTGCGAAGACCAGCACGTTGAGGCCGTCCTTCAGGTGCTCGATACGGACCGTGTCCAGAAATCCGCGGATAGCGTATTTGGACGCGGAATAACCCGTACGCGCAGGAAGGGCGGAATAACCCGCTATGCTGATGACTCCCACCAGCTGTCCCTTGCGTTCGAGCAGGTAAGGAAGGGCGTACTTGGTGCAGTTTACCGTACCCCAGAAGTTCACGTCCATCAGGGAATGTATCACCTTGAGGTCGAGGTCCTTGAACATGGCGCGCATGGAGAGGCCGGCGTTGTTGACGAGTATGTCGATACCACCGAAGCGGGCCACGGCCGCATCTACCAGCGCCTTGCAGTCCTCCTCCCTGGAAACGTCGCACTTCACGCAGAGAACCTTGTCCGGGCTCCCCACGGAAGGGGCGAGGGCTTCGAGGGTTTCCAGACGCCTCGCGGCCATAACCACACGTGCTCCCAGCGAACCGAAAAGACGCGCCGAAGCCAGTCCTATACCCGAACTGGCCCCGGTGACGATTATAACTTTGTCTTCGAAATAACTCATTTGACTGTCATGGCTGCGATATCGTCGCCGTCATAAGCGCCGGCGTCGAGTTTGGCCTTGATTTCCTTGAATGCCTTGAGAGTATATTCCACATCTTCCATCGTGTGCGCCGCGGTGCAGACTATACGGAAGATAATCATGCCCTTGGGGATAACCGGATAGATTACCATGGAGCAGAAGATGCGGTAGTTCTCGCGCAGGTCCTTGGCCATCTTGGTAGCCTGGGCTACACCGCCGAAGATATGCACGGGCGTAACGCATGCCTCGGCCTCGCCGATGTCGAAACCTTCTTTCCTGAAGCCGTCCTGGATCGCATGGGTAATGGCCCAGCACTTCTTGCGGAGCTCGTCCCCCTCGGGAGAGTCGATGATCTCCATACGCTTCATATTACCTATCACGAGAGGCATGGGAAGGCTCTTCGCATACATCTGGGAGCGCATGTTGGCGCGGAGGTAGTTGATGATGCTGTGAGGACCGGCCACGAAGCCGCCGATGCTGGCCATGCTCTTTGCGAACGCTCCGATGTAAAGGTCGATGTCGTCCATAACTCCGAAGTGTTCCGAGGTGCCGCGGCCGTGCTCTCCGAGGAGGCCGAAGCCGTGGGCGTCGTCGATAAGGATGCGGAACTTGTGCTTCTTCTTGAGGGCCACGATGCCGTCGAGTTTGCCGAGGGCGCCGGTCATGCCGTAGACACCTTCGGTGATGAGCAGCACGCCGCCGCCGTTCTCCTCAGCCTCCGCGCAGGCACGGGTGAGCACCTTGTCGCAGTCGGCCATGTTGTTGTGGCGGTATTTGTACTTACTGCCTATGTGCAGGCGTATGCCGTCAAGCAGGCAGGCGTGGCATTCGGCGTCGTAAACCACCACGTCATGACGCGAAAGAAGGGCGTCGATGGTGGATACTATGCCCTGATAGCCGAAGTTGAAGAGGAAAGCGTCTTCCTTCTTCTCGAACTCGGCGAACTTCTTCTCGAGAGCCTCATGGTAACGGGTATGTCCCGACATCATGCGGGCGCCCATGGGATAGGCAAGGCCCCAGTCCGCGGCTGCCTGTGCGTCGGCCTTGCGGACCTCGGGATGATTGGCCAGCCCGAGATAGTTATTGAGGCTCCAGTTGAGCACCGGAATGCCGTTGAATACCATATGAGGGCCCAGTTCCCCTTCGAGGCGGGGATACATGTAATAGCCGAAGCCCTGTTCGAAATACTGGCCTATAGGGCCGCCGGAATCTCTTTCGATCCTGTCAAAAATGTCCAACATGGGGTTTTGTTTTAGTATTTAAGCATCAATATTTGCGTAGTGTGCGTTCTCTTCGATGAACTGCCTGCGGGGCGGTACGTCGTCGCCCATCAGCATGGAGAAGGTCCTTTCGGCCTGGGCCGCGTTCTCGATAGTAATCTGGCGGAGCCTGCGGTTGGCGGGATTCATGGTTGTCTCCCACAACTGCACGTCGGTCATTTCGCCGAGACCCTTGTAACGCTGGATGGTGTAGCCCTTGTCGGAGCCTTTGCCCAGCTTGAGCGCAGCTTCCTCGCGCTGTTCCTCGGTCCAGCAGTATATCTCCTCCTTGCCCTTCTTTACAAGGTAGAGGGGCGGAGTGGCCAGATATACGTAGCCGTTCTTGATGAGGTCGAGCATGTAACGGAAGAAGAAGGTGAGGATGAGGCAGGCGATGTGGCTTCCGTCGACATCGGCATCGGTCATGATTACCACCTTGTGATAACGGAGTCGGCTGAGGTCCATGTGCTTCTCGCCGGTTTCGTCTTCCTGGGCTACCCTCACTCCAAGGGCGGTGTAGATGTTCTGGATTTCCTGGCTCTCGAAGGCACGGCCTTCAACGGCCTTCTCCACGTTCAGGATCTTACCGCGGAGCGGCAGGATGGCCTGGTAGCGGCGGTCGCGGCCCTGCTTGGCGGTACCGCCTGCGGAATCTCCCTCAACGAGGAATATCTCGCACTTCTCGGGATTGTTGTCGGAGCAGTCGGCGAGTTTGCCGGGAAGCCCCGCACCGGTCATGACGGTCTTGCGCTGCACCATTTCGCGGGCCTTGCGGGCTGCTGCACGGGCGGTTGCCGCCAGCACCACCTTCTCGATTATCATCTTCGCGAGCTTGGGATTCTCCTCGAGGAAGATATCCATGGCCGCGGAGGTTGCCTGCGACACAGCGGAGGTTACCTCGGTATTACCGAGCTTGGTCTTGGTCTGGCCTTCGAACTGAGGTTCCGCCACCTTTACGGAAATGACGGCGGTGAGACCCTCGCGGAAATCTTCCGGGGCAAGTTCTACCTTGGCCTTCTCCAGCAGCTTGTTCTTGTCGGCGTAGTTCTTAAGCGCACGGCTGAGACCCATCTTGAAGCCCTGCAGGTGCGTTCCGCCTTCTATCGTGTTGATATTGTTGACATACGAATAAATCTTCTCGGTATAGCCGGTATTGTACTGTAGGGCTATGTCGATGGGTATGATCTTATCCGACGATACGCAGATGGGCTCGGGGATGAGCTTCTGGGCGCCGGCATCGAGATAGTCGATGAATTCGCGCAGGCCCTGCTCGGAATAGAAGACCTCGCTGCGGTAAACCTGCTTTCCGGTAGCCTTGCTTTCGCCGTCTTCACCGGTCACGAACTCGTCCACCAGGGTGCGCTTGTCGGTAAGCTTGATGCTGATTCCCTTGTTGAGGAATGCGAGCTCGCGCAGACGTGCGGCGAGGGTATCGTACTTATAGACAGTAGTCTGGGTGAAGATGGTGGCATCGGGATGGAAGGTGATGATGGTCCCATGATCGGCTTCGGGGCAGGTTCCAACCACCTCAACCTGAGTGATGGGCTTGCCCTTTGAATACTTCTGCACGAACACCTGCCCCTCGCGGTGCACCTCGGCTATCAGGATGTCGGACAGGGCGTTGACGCAGGATACGCCCACACCGTGCAGACCGCCGGATACCTTGTAGTTGTTCTTGCTGAACTTACCTCCCGCATGGAGCACGGTCAGCACCACTTCGAGGGCGGAACGGTGCTCCTTCTCGTGCATGCCCGTAGGAATGCCTCGTCCGTTGTCTTCCACACGGATGGAGTTGTCCTCGAGGATCTGCACGTCGATGGAATCGCAGAAGCCAGCCATCGCCTCGTCTATACTGTTATCGACCACCTCATACACCAGATGGTGGAGTCCCCTCTCGGAAATGTCGCCTATGTACATGGACGGACGCTTACGCACCGCCTCAAGGCCTTCCAGCACCTGGATACTGTTAGCGGAATACTGTTCTTCCGCAACCTTCATCTCTTCTTGTTCAATCATTTTTGTATCGTTATTATAATCTATCAAATATAAGCTTTTTATCTCAATTTAAGGCAGATTCCGGCGGTAAAGAACGGCCCTTCCGCACAATGCGTCGGAGACAGTGCGATGCAGTGGTTGAGCATGTTGCCGGCCTGTGCCCAGAACGAAATCCCATTCAGCAGATAATACTCTCCGCAGAATCCGAGGTCCACCCATCCATCCACGGGATTAACCGCGGAACGGCGCTCTCCGGAAGCCTCGAAGCGGACTCCTGCAGCCACCCGGCCGTTCCAGTTATAAAGGGCCTTTCCGCCGCAGCGGATATGGGGCAGGTCGAGCCATGCGGCCCCGTCGGCGGCATCCGTATTGCGCCAGCCGAGACGGAAGTCCACATCCAGCCTCTCGGTCTTCCACGCCAAAAGTGCGTCGGCGTACCAGTTACGGTAATTGACATACATTATTCCGCAGTCAAGCAGTGCAGGATCGATTGCATTGGCGGTCAGGATACCGGCGGGAGCATCGGCTATCGATGCATAGCCGCCCTTGACCGAATACTGAAGATAGCGGAAGGCCACGCCGCTCAGCGAAAGGCCGGCGTCGTAACGGACGACGGTCGTGGCGAGGTCGGCGGTGTATGTGGGATTGAACCAGTGGTCCTCATTCTTGAAGGAGCCATAGGTATTTGCCTTCCTGCCTCCTGTAAGATAGGCGGCCGCCTCCATGTCGCCCCTCATAAGGCGCGCGGATACGCGGAGGTCGGGCGCAACGCCCAGACCGTCGGATCCGGCATGAAGCACCATACCGCCCTGCAGACGTAGGAAATCGTATTCATAAACTACTTTTGGCGCGATGTTGTAGCAGAGCATCGGATCGTATGCCTTTGAGGCATAGAAAGCTCCCTCGAAGCCGAAGTCGATCAGCACGTCCACAGGCAGCATGAGCCTGGGCATGAAGCTTCCCGATGCATGTAGGGCGGTCTCTCGTATGTGACCTTTGGTCGCTCCGATGAGATGGTCGTCGGTATAGGACGCTCCGGCATTGATGTCGTACGATACGGGCGACTCGTTATTGGACAGGATATGCCCGTTCAGGACCACTCCGTTGCTATTCGAAGTCCACTCGGAATCCTTAGTGAACAGCCCCTTGTATGCAAGGCTGCCGGAAAGGTCGTATTTGACGTTATTGAGCCTGAAATCGGCCCCGGCCGTCTCGGAAAGGTCACGGCCATTGAAACTGCGTGCGTCCACCGCCGAAATGTACTGACCTGCATAGCCGTGGAAATCCTGGAAGAGGGATCCGCGGAGCAGTCCCTTGGGTTTTACTGCGTAAACTCCCTGAAGCACGGGATGGAAGGCGTAACCGGCCCCGGCACGGAGATAGGCGCGGGAAGCGCCGTTGTCCCTGACCTCGGGAGCGACTGAAATGCGGTAAGGATGGAACTCATAGGAGCCCTTGTATTCGGTACGGAACACCTTGTAATCGACGGAAGTACGGAATTCCGACAGGCTGTCGGGAACCTCGAGGGCCACGCCCTTCTTGGCGGCCTCCCCCATGCGGGCTTCGTAATCGTTGGTCACCTGCACCTGCGGATTCAGGTTCTGTGCGGACATGCCGGCGCAGGCCAGCAGTGAGGCGGCGCAAATAAGGTATCTGTTCAAAAGATTCATAGCGTGGCAAGTTTCTGGTTGACAGTTTCGAGGACGTCGTCGCCGTCCGGACCGGGATGGTAGCCGTCCCTGATGCTCTCCCAGGTGGCTTTGGCCTGGGCGGGATTGCCCTTAGCGGCGAACGCCTCACCCAACACGATGTAGGCCTTTGCAAGCCAGTAGGATTGCTCTCCGCATTTGCCGGCGAAGTCGAAGGCGGCTTTTTCCACCTTGTCGTACTCACCGCTGTCGCAATGGTTGCGTATGAGCATATAGGTAGCCTCGGCGCCCTCCGCGGTGGCGGGCTGCTGGGCAAGCTTTTCGAATATACGGAAGGCCTCGTCGCGACGGCTTGTGGCAAGCAGGCTCCTGGCCTCAATATAGTCGGCTTCGCGCTCGTCTTCGACCGAAGGCTGCGTGGAGCGGAACTCGCGTGCAGCTGCGATGGCATCCTCGTAGGAATGGCCGGCGAAGGCGGCCTTCATCCTGCCGCGTCTTGCGGCAAGCTTGTTCTCGTCCATCTTCGCTACCTCCAGGAGAGTTCCGTATCCGGAATAGGAATCGGCGTAATGCTCGAGTTCGTAGGAGATGCGTGCGTAATTGAGGGCGGCGCTTTCTGCGAAGGGTCCCTCCTTAAGCTCGTTGACGGCGGCAAGATAGGCTTCGCAGGCCTTCTCCTTATTGCCCAGGCCGCGGTACGAGTCGGCAAGGTAGAACCATGCGTCGCCGCGCTTCTCGGCAAGCGGATAATCGCCCAGGTATTTGAGCAGTGCCTCGGAAGCACGCTTGTAGTTGCCCGAAAGGTAAATCTGCTCGGCCGTATTGAAGTACACGCTCTCACGCTCGGCAGCCGTCTTTCCGATAGGAATGCCGTTGCTCTCGATGTATTCGAGGTACTTCTCAGGCTGGTTGGTGGTCTGGTAAATGGAATTGATGGCCATCAGGGCCTCTTCGGAGTATTCACTACCCGGCATCAGAGAGACCACCCCCTTGTAACGTGCGAGGGCCTGGTCGTAGTTCTGCATATTGCGGTAGGCCATTCCCTCCCCTATCATCGCCCTTGCGACCCAGGTCCTGTCGGAGGTGGACGATGCAAGGCGGGAGAAGGTTCCGACCGCAAGAGGATTCTTGTCTATGTCCATGTAGGCGCGCCCGAGTTCATACATAGCCTCGGGATACATGGGAGCGTCCGCGGAAGCGTTCTGCACCCTGGAGAGCACGGACACCTTCGACATCCTGTCGCCGGAAAGCCCGTAGGCTACCGCCTGCTGGTAATAAGGGTAGATGTCGTCAGGATCGTTGAACTCGTCGAGCACCTTTCCGTAGTTACGGACGGCAGCAAGATAGTCATGACGGGCGAAGTCGCAGTCGGCACGGCGCAGCATGGCGTCCTTGCGGGAATATGTGTCCTTGTCGGCGATGTATTTGTCGAGCCACTTCGAAGCGCCGTCATACTTTTTCTGGTTGAAGAGGGAGCAGCCTATGTTGTAAGTCAGCAGGGTGCCTTCCTGGCGTCCGTCCAGGGCGGAGAGGTTGTAGAGATCGTTATAGATGGCCGCAGCCTTTGCGTAGTCACCACTGGCGAAACTCGTTTCCGCGAGCCAGTAGCGGGAGAGCTGCCAGATGGGATCCTCCTTCGGAAGATAGAAGGACGCAGCCTGGAAATAGCGGGAAGCATCCGCCCACGAGCCTCCGGAGAGCAGCTGCCCGGCGCGGAGGTAGTTGGCCTTGGTGAAGTTAAGCTTCTGACCCTCGTCCAGCTCCTCTATGTTGGAATAGGCCTCGATAGCGGCGGCATAGTCCCTGGCATTCAGGGCCGCAATGGCCATATAATTGTAAATCTGCTCCTTACGCGCAGTCTGGGGATATTGCTGAAGATAGGCTCCGAAAACGGAGGTGTCGCCGTTGAGGTCGAAGCAAAGCTTGGCGTGATTGAAGAAGGCGTCTTCCTGGATGGCCGCGTCGTATCCGACTTCGGCGGCATCCTTGAAAGCATCGGCGGCCGCCACCTTGTTGCCGGTCTGGATATAGCTCCATCCGAGATTGTAGTTGGCAACCTGACCGAGCGAGTCGATGCGGCTCTCCATGCGGGAGAAGCTCGCGATGGCACCGGCATAATCCTGCACCGCAAACTTTACGGAACCGGCGTGGAAAAGGTCGGCGCGGGAGACTTCCTCAGGCTCCCCTTCCCTGTTATAGAATTCAAGGGCCTTGACCTCGTCGCCAAGGACCATGTATGATTCGGAAATGATACGGGAAAGCCTCTGCTTGCGCTCCGCGGGAACCGCATCAAGCATTTCGGGGCCCTTTTCGGTTACATATGCGTAGTCCTTCTGCATGAAGCGGCATTCCAGTATGTAGTACTCGGCTA
The DNA here is from genome assembly GCA_946187975.1 of uncultured Bacteroidales bacterium. Classification (GTDB taxonomy): domain Bacteria; phylum Bacteroidota; class Bacteroidia; order Bacteroidales; family UBA932; genus Cryptobacteroides. The sequence goes on from CAMHTE010000001.1 coordinate 22,595, forward strand.
GTGTGCTGAAGCGGGCGTCGGAAGAAGCCTTGGAGAACCATTCAAGGGCGCTGCCGAACGATTTTTCGCTGTAATCGAGATATCCCAGCTGGTAGCTGGCGGCTGCGGTGAGGCGGCTGCCAGGCATGCCTTCAACCCTGGTCATCCATTCCCTGGCCTCGGCGGTCTTCCCGGCAACGGCGGCGCAGTATCCGCTCTTGTAACAATACTCGGCGACCTGCGAGAACTGGAGCCTGCTTTCATTGACCATGGCATAGTGCCCTGCGGCGGCTTCATATTCGCCGGTATCGAAAAGGTGCTGGCCTATCTCGAAGTGAATGGCCGAATTGAGCACGGATTCGGGATACCTGGCCTCGTAAGTTTTGAGCAGGTCGGGGTAATCGGAGCTGTGACTCTTAATAGCGCAAAGCAGTGCATACGCATCGGCGAGAGGGTCATTCAGACTCTCGAATAGCGTGCGCGCATGCTCGTAAATACCATTCTCATAAAGGTTTACGGCCTCGCGATACACCTGCGCATGCTCCTGCGCGCCCGCGCGTACGGGTGCCAGAAGAAATGCGGCGGCCGCCAAAATGGCCGACAAGGATGAAATTCTCATAGAATTATGATTTTTCCAATCTCCAAATATAATAAAAATAACCCGAATTTAATGTATATTTGCAGTGTTCAGAAGCATTTTTTTATGGATAATCTTATCTCCTTCCGAAAGGCCGACATTTGTGCCGGCGACAACGTGGTCGTTTACGGGTTGGATATGGACGTCGCCCCGGGTGAACGCGTGTATATAGTAGGCAAGGTCGGAACAGGCAAAACCTCCATCATACGCACGATTACGGCCGAAAATGCCATCAGTGGAGGACATGGCGAAGTATGCGGATTCACCCTCGAAGGCATACGCTCCAGGGACATCCCGCGCCTGCGCCGCAAACTCGGCGTGGTGTTCCAGGATTTCCAGCTCCTGATGGACCGCAGCGTCCGCGACAACCTCGATTTCGTGCTCCGTGCCACGGGTTGGAAGGACCGCAAGGCCGCCGACGCCCGCATCGACGAGGTGCTGGAGGCAGTGGGAATGGAGACGAAGGCTCATAAGATGCCCCACCAGCTATCCGGAGGAGAGCAGCAGCGCATAGCCATCGCCAGGGCCATCCTGAACTCCCCCGAACTGATACTCGCGGACGAGCCCACCGGCAATCTCGACGGTGAAACCGCTTCCGGCATACTTGAACTTCTGGACAAACTCGGGAAGGAAAAGGGCACCGCGATAATCATGGTAACCCACAATCTGGATATAGTCGAACGCTACCCCGGCAGGGTATTCGTCTGCAGCGGGGAACGCTGCGAGGAGCAGGCATGACGCGCAAAGACCGTTACGCAGCCATTCTGGACTACTTCCGGACCAATGTTCCGGTAGCGGAGTCGGAACTCCACTTCGACAGCGACTACCAGCTGCTGGTCGCCGTGATCCTTTCGGCCCAGTGCACCGACAAGCGCGTAAACCTCGTCACCCCGGCCCTCTTCGCCCGCTTTCCGGGCGTAAAGGAACTCTCAAAGGCCGAGCCGGAGGACGTCTTTCCCTATATTAAATCGGTTTCTTACCCCAACAACAAGGCACGCAACCTCGTAGCCATGGCGCGCAAGGTCATGGATTCATTCGGTGGCGATATTCCACACGATGTAGAAGGACTGATGTCGCTGCCGGGAGCAGGACGCAAAACCGCCAACGTAGTGGCCTCGGTGCTGTACAGCGAGCCTGTGATAGCAGTCGACACCCATGTATTCCGGGTTGCGCGACGCCTTGGACTCAGCCGCGGAACCACTCCGCGTGCGGTCGAACTGGATCTGGAGCGGAACATCCCGGAGGATATCCGCCCCATAGCCCATCACTGGCTGTTGCTGCACGGACGTTACGTGTGCAAATCGCAGAAACCCGCCTGCGCGTCATGCGCCCTGCGGGAATGGTGCGCTAGCCCACAAACTGCTTCTTGAGAGCTTCTATCTTATCGTCCGCGTCGGCGCCCTTTGCACCGAAATAGAACTTGATCTTGGGTTCCGTTCCCGAAGGACGGACCGACACCACGTCACCCGCCGCATCGAAGAACTGCAGGACGTTGCTCGAAGGCTGTCCGGTCTTCTCGGGTTCCAGATAATCCACCACCCTGGTAACGGGCGAGCCGCACATCTCGGCAGGAGGATTGGAACGGAAGGACGTCATCATGTCCGCGATCTCCTGCGAACCGCTGATACCCTTGCGGACTATGTAAACCATATCTTCCTTTCGGTATCCGAAACGGGAATAAATCTCCTGCAGAAGCCCGTAGAGGGTGAGTCCGCGGTCGGCAGCCCATGCGGCGCACTCCGCGACCATCATGCAGGCGACCTGCGCATCCTTGTCCCGTACGAACTGGCCTACGTTGAAGCCGTAACTCTCCTCTCCCCCGCAGATGAACTCTCCGTCCGGCTCGTTGCGCTTGACCACCTCTGCGATGTACTTGAATCCGGTCAGCACGTCGTGGCAGGGAACCTTGAATCCTTCCGCAATCTCGCGGAGAAGCTCGGTGGTGACTATGGTCTTTACGATGTATTTCCCCTTTCCGAGAGTGCCGAGTTCGGAGCGGCGCGACAGTATGTAATAAGTGAGCAGCGAGGCAGTCTGGTTGCCGTTCAGCTGGAGCATCTTGCCGTCGGCATCGCGCACCGCGATTCCAAGCCTGTCGGCGTCAGGATCGGTGGCCATGACTATGTCGGCGCCCTCGCGGTCGGCGGCTTCCAGGGCCATCTTCATAGCCGAACGCTCCTCCGGGTTGGGGGATGCTACCGTGGGGAAGTTTCCGTCGCTGACATCCTGCTCGGGAATATGAACTATCTTATTGAATCCCAGGCGTTTGAGCACCTCGGGAACAAGCCTTACGCCGCAGCCGTGGAGCGGGGTGTACACGAACTTGATGTCCTTATGCCTTGCGCAGGAATCGGGGCTGAGCGAAAGGGACAGCAGGTCGCGCAGGTAGCACTCGTCCACGTCAGCTCCCATGGTCAGGATCTCGCCGCAGCGGAGCCCGGCCTCGAACCGGACCATCGAAGGGTCGGTAATCTTGTTGACCTCGGCCACTATATCCTTGTCGACCGGCGAGGTAATCTGACCTCCGTCGGACCAGAACACCTTGTAGCCGTTATATTCCTTGGGATTGTGCGACGCAGTAATCATGGCACCGGCGATAGCGCCCTTCAGGCGTATGGCATAGCTGAGTTCGGGCGTAGGACGGATATTGTCGAAGATGTACACGTCGATGCCGTTGGCGGACATTACGCGGGCTGCTATGCGGGCGAACTCCTTACTGTTCAGACGGCTGTCGTACGAGATGCAGAAACAGGGCTTATCCTCCTTGCAATGGGCCAGGATGTAGTTTGCAAGCCCCTGGGTGGCCATTCCAACCGTGTATTTGTTCATTCGGTTGGTGCCCACTCCCATGATACCGCGGAGACCTCCGGTGCCGAATTCCAGATTCTTGTAGAACGCGTCCTCGAAGGCCGCAGGGTCGGAATTGCGCAATTCGACTATCTTCACTTTGGTTTCGGGATCGAAGTCTCCCGTGAGCCACGATTCGGCTCTGCTCAGGTAATCAGACATAGTGTTATTGATTTTTAAGATGTTTCAGCCAGAAAATATGGTCTTCATCGCGGGAATGGGCGGCCTGCTTTCCGCGGTAGCCGTGCATTCCGTCGGGATATATCATCAGTGAGAACTGCCTGCCGGCCTTCTGCAGCGCGTCCACCAGCTGCAGCGTGTTCTGGAAGTGGACGTTGTCGTCGCCGGTGCCGTGGGTAAGCTTGAGCGCGACGGAATCGTCGAGCCTTCCGGCATAGTCCAGGACCCTGCACCGGGCAAATCCGTCAGGGTTAAGGTCGGGGGTGAGCATGAAACGCTCGGTATAATGGGAGTCGTACAGCGTCCAGTCGTACACTCCCCCTCCGGCTATACCGCAGCGGAACACGTCTCCGTGGCACAGCAGAAGCATGGCCGTCATGGTTCCCCCGAACGAGAATCCTTCGACGCCGAAATGTTCGGAATCCACCCATGGCTGGGCCTTGGCCCATTCCGCCCAGGTCAGGAAATCCTTCAGAGGTATGGTAGTCACGTCCTTGAACGACAGGTCGGTACCCGCCCTGCCCGTATGTCCGGCCACGCGGCTGTCAACGAAAATATGGATGATCCCGTTATCGCTCCACCACTGGTCGGGATTACGCCAGCGGTCGACGACATAGGCATTGTCCGGTCCTCCGTAAACCTCGAAATGGACAGGATATCTCATGGAGGGATCGAAATCCTTCGGAAGAAGAATACTGCCGTACATCTCCTGCCCGTCTTCGGCGGGAGTGGACACTATGCGCGGCAGGGCCAGGCTGTCCGCGGGAAGTTCGGGCGGGCATACCTTCGAAGCAGCCGTCCATTCGAAAGGTTTGGTCCTGAGGTTGGAAAGGCTGGCCTTCCAGTTGCGGCAGTTGCCGGCGGGCACTTCAGCCCTGTCGACATTGTATTGCAGGGGCGTGAGCGCGGTAATTCTGCCCCTGCGGTCCAGGCGATAGAGGGTCGAGCGGACGCGGGAATCGCGCTGGGCCGTAAAATATATGTCTCCCTTCTTTGCATCGCGTGCCAGAAGGCGCATGCGCCAGTTTTCTCCCGTGGTGAGCTGCTTCAGCACCTTTCCGTCGAAAGAAAGATACCATATCTGCTCCCATCCCGTCTTGAAACTGCGCACCATGTAGAGTCCGGTGTCCGAGAAGAGCATGCCTTCGATCCAATCCAGCCATGTATCGCTGTGCTCGGAATATACACACTCCTTGCTGCCGTCGGAGGCGTCCACCCTGAACATGCCCAGGTCCTGCTGCACGCGTGGCTCCCTCTGGACATACAAATAGCGGCTGTCGGCCGACCAGAAAGGCGTTCCGAAATACTGATCCTCGTTTTCGTCGAAGTCAGCCCAGACTATCGAGCCGTCAGAGAGATCGACTATGCCTATACGCACCCCGGGGTTGGGCTCCCCCACCTTGGGATAGCGGGTCAGAGTAAGTTTGCCGTCCTGTCCGAACGGGGACCATATGGGGAATTCCGGCACACGCGTATTGTCGAATCGGTAGAAAGCTATACGCTTGGAGTCGGGGCTCCACCAGAATGCACGGTAGCGCGAGGGGCGGCCGAAAATCTCTTCGTAATAAACCCAGGAGGCCCGGCCGTTAAGGATCAGGTCCGACCCGTCGTGAGTCAGGCGTGTTTCCGCTCCGGTGGCATTTTCCTTAACGTAAAGGTCGTTGTCGATGGTATATGCCACCCTGGACGAGTCGGGCGACCAGGTAAGGTTGAGTACGGCAAGAAGTGTAAAAAGGAGATTCATGCGAAGAAGCGGTCGTTGAAGTTAACCAGATATACTTTGCGGACCGCACGTGTAAGTGCGGTGTAAAGCCATTTGAGATCGTCCACCGTCTGTTCCGGCATCCAGAACGGGCAGTCGATGAACACGCAGTCCCATTGTCCGCCCTGCGATTTATGGCAGGTAATGGCGTTTGCGTATTTAAGTTGGAGTGCGTTGTAGTAAAGATCCTCGCGCACGGCATCATATATGGCCTTGCGGGTTTTGAGATGGGCATAGTCCGCGGCTACTCCCTGATAGAGGGCATTCTGCTCCTCCTGCGTAAGCGATGCGGAGGTCGACTCAAGAGTATCCAGACACACTTTGGCGTGTACCACGGCGTCGGAATAATCCGGGAAAGACAGCGTGGCTTCGGCGAAGTGAAGGCCGTAACGGTCCTCGTATCCACCTATGCGCACCAGGTCAGCCATATCGCCGTTGGCTATGTAGTCCATTCCCTCCACGTCCGATACGAACTGGTAGCAGTTGCGCACTATCATCAGTTTGTCGCCCCGCACAAGCCTGTCTTCCTTGTACTGCACCATGGAACGTATGCCCATGTTGTACCGTATGGCCCTGTTGTTGGAACGGCAGAGGACAATGGCTCCGTCTTCGCCGTAATCGGAATAGGCCTGGGAAATGGCGTCTGTGAGGGCTTCCCCGGAAACGCGTTCCACGTCGTCGCAGCCGGACAGGTCCAGTTTAAGGCTTTCGAAAGTGTCGCCCGGGGCGGCACTGCGTATCATCTCGCGCAGCATCGTGGCATTGCGCAGTATGCCGGATTCCTTCTCCTGACGGACCACTGTCGTGAGCGTGGCGTAACTCACCCCGCCGAATGCATCCATGAACGAAGGATCCAGGGCGGGACTTTCCTCAAGCCCGACCGGAGGCAGCTGGGCAGCGTCACCCACGAGTATCAGGCGGCAGTCGTTGCCGGCGCGGACGAACTGCACGAGGTCCTCCAGAAGGTTTCCGCTTCCGAAAGCGGCCATCCCCTGCCGGGCGGAATCCTCTATGCCTATCAGCGACACTTCGTCCACCACATAAAGGGTATTCTTCGCCTTGTTGGGAGCGAGGCTGAACTGCCCCGTACCATCGGCTCCGACGCTTTTCTGCCGGTAAATATGCTTATGAATGGTGCTGGCTGGCCTGTGTGCCATTCCGGACAGGACCTTGGCAGCCCTTCCCGTAGGAGCCAGCAGCACGGTTGATACCTTGAGGGCCTCCAGCGACGACACTATCGCGGCCAGGGCCGTGGTCTTTCCGGTTCCGGCATAGCCGTTAACCACCAGTATATCGCCGTCATCCCCCGTCAGGAATTCCGCCACGGCATGCAGCAGGCGGTCCTGACATCCGGTCGCATCAACCGGCATCCTTTTTACGAAATCGGAATATAGGAAGGCGCTCCTGTCCATCTATCTTCTCCTTCGGCTGAAGATGACGGATACGACTGCAAGCACCGGATAGATCTCCACGCGGCCCATGAACATGTCGATGGTATACATCAGCTTGGCCATGGAGGGCTCCATATTGTAACTGCCGAAGCTTCCGAGCTCGCCTATCGCAGGTCCTACGTTGTCCAGGCAGCTCAGGGTGCCGATTATGGCGTTATGGTTGTCGACTCCGAACAGCAGGCAGATTATGAACGACAGCAGGAATACCAGGAAGAACATTGCCACGTACAGTATATGCGGCGTCACCTCGCTGTCGGCGACCGGGCGTCCACCCATGCGCACCTCGTTGACGGAAGAAGGATTGAGGGTGCGCTTGAGGTACACTCCGAGACTCTTGAACACCAGCAGCACACGGTCGGACTTCAGGCCTCCCGTTGTGGAACCCGCCATACCACACTGTATGCCCAGCACCATTATAAGTATGGCCGGAAGATATGGCCATATGCTGTTGTCCACCACGGCGAAACCTGTAGTGGAGGCATAACTCATTACAGAGAAGGCGCTGTCCACGACCGACCACTTCCAGGAGTCGATTACTCCCTGGGTCTTAAGGCATACGGCCACGATTATAGTAGCGAGCACGATGGTCCCGGTGTATAATTTGAAAACGTCGTTGTTCAGGGCCTTGAACGATCTCTTGACAACCACCATGTACAGCATGCCGAAGTGCAGCGAAGCCAGATACATGAAGAATATGCTCACCAGAGTTATGGGCAGCGAATGGAACGACGCTATGGAGAAGTTACGGGTACTGAAGCCTCCGGTGGCGCATACGCTGAAAGCATGGTTAACCGCGTCGAAGGGCGCCATTCCTGCCACCCAGTATGCCAGAAAAGCCACCAGATTGAGCACCAGATAAACCGAGGTGAATACGTAAACTGTATTGTTGGCCCTGGTATGGTACGAATCCTTGCTGAGCGACGAAAGTTCCATATTGGTCAGGCGCAGGCGCATTGGACTCGACGTGGGAATGATGAGCAGCAGGAACACCACTACTCCGAGGCCGCCGATAAAGTGGGTGGAACTGCGCCAGAACAGCAACGCCTTGGGCAGGGCCTCGATATCTTCCAATATGCTCGCTCCGGTCGTGGTATAACCCGACACGCTCTCGAACCAGGCGTTAATAACCGTGAAAGGTCCACCCCAGAGGGCATATGGCAGCATTCCGAACACGAACGACAGCAGCCACGACAGCACGATGATTACATAGCCCTCACGCAGCGAGATGGCCGCCGTCTTACGGACGAATATGAATGGGAACGCTCCGAAAATGAAGGTGATGATGAAGCTCACCGACAGCGGGGCCAGCGCGGTGTCCTCCGGGTCGAAGAAGGCAATTACCACCGCGACCAGCATGAACAGCGCGCTCACGAGGAGCGCGTATCCAACATTCCTGCTGATGGTTTTCCAGTTCATTTCTCGCAATTATCCCTGGCTTTCTTAATGTCGGCAAGCCGCTTCCTTAAGAGTGAATGCTCCCTGGCAAGCTCGCCCACCGAACGGTTGAGTTCGGCCAGCTGGTCGTCGCCGTCGAACTCATACGCATAGGCGCGACCATAGGTGCGGTAGTTCTTGAGTGAACGGAGTATCCTGTAAAGCGGATTGACGTAGTACACGTTCAGGAAGAAGAGCAGCATGAGTATCAGCAGCAGACCTACCGCCACCGCGACCATCCCCGGGATAATACTGCGGTAGAAAGCGCTCTCGAACGTGACCGAATTGTCGGCCAGTTTGTCGTAAATGGCATCCGAAAGCGAGTCGATGTCGCCGCGGAGCCTGTTGTAACGGGGCTGCAGACGCTCAAAATACCAGGAACGGGTGTCGATGAAGTCCGACTGTAGCACGTCCTGGAGCTCGAGCGAAGTGAGCATGTAGGCCGCGAATGAGTACTGCACGGAATCCGCCAGATGCTCGATTGCAGTGGAAGCAGCCCCGACGCGCAGACTGTCGCAACGGCGGGCGAAGGCCTCCCGGTCAAAGTACGGTACGGCCATCGACGATTCGTCCCCAATTACCGCGAGTATGTCCAGATTATAGGCGTTTGCCGCCTCGGAAAGCTTCTGGGCGGCGTTTATACTGCGGATATTGTCGGCGATCATGTCGGAAACGTACGAACTCATGCTCCTGTATTCCATCACGGAAATGATGCTGGATATGAGGAGCACGACTGCTATCGCAATCAGGCTCAGGTACATTTTGGCCCTTAATGAAAGACGCTTTGCGGCCATTTTTAAAATTTCTTTAAAACAACACAAAAATAATAAATAATTCTTAAATTTGTAGTAAATCGCACAAAAGGAGGCAGGTTTATGACCGATTCAAAGAAAGGCATCATCCATCTGTGCATCCTTAACGGGGATTGCAGCATTGCAGACCTGAGCAAAGGCCTGGATATCAGCGTACCCACGGCCACCAAGCTGGTGGGCGAACTTATCGAGGAAGGCTACCTTCAGGAGAAAGGCAAGGTAGGCACCACCGGGGGCAGGCGCCCCAACACCTACGGACTCAATCCCGAAGCCGGCTATTTCCTCGGTATCGACGTAGCCAGGCAGCATTTCCACATTTCGATTTCCGACTTCCGCGGAGAAGTCAAATTCTTCATCCAGGACATTGCATTCGTGCTTGAGGCTAACGCCGACTCGTTCCGCACCATGTGCCGCCGTATCAAGGAAGCGGTCGGAGGAGCAGGAATACCCTGGGACAAGGTCCTGGGCGCCGGCATCAGCCTTTCCGGGCGCGTCAATCCCGAAAAGGGCTTCAGCCTCTCTTACTTCGTAAGCGACGACATCCCCCTCAAGGACATATTCCAGAGGGAACTCGGCACCCCCATCAACATAGAGAACGACTCCAGGGCCATGACCTACGGAGAGTATATGACGCTCGGCAAAGACGCCGACCAGAACATGCTCTTCATCAACCTCAGCTGGGGTCTCGGCATGGGAATGATACTCGACGGACGCCTGTATTACGGAAAGTCGGGCTTCTCCGGCGAATTCGGACACTTCCCTCTCCTGGATAACAATGTAATGTGCCGCTGCGGCAAGATAGGCTGCCTGGAAACCGGAGCATCCGGATCCGCACTCACCAAATGGATTACAGCCCGCCTCAAGGAAGGACGCCGCTCGTCGCTCTCGGCCACTTACAAGCAGAATGGGGAAATCACGCTCCAGAATGTGCTGGACGCCATCGAAGATGAAGATGTGCTTGCCATCGAAGGCATAGGCAGCATGGGCGAAACACTTGGACGCGGTATTGCGGGCCTGATCAACATCTTCAACCCCGGCCTTGTGATTATAGGCGGACGCCTGATAGTCGGTCGCGACTACCTGATGCTGCCCATACGCACCGCCGTCAACAAGCTGTCGCTCAGCAAGGTAAGCGCCGACACCAAGATACGCTTCTCCCGCCTCGGGCGCAGCGCCGCCGCCATCGGCGACTGCCTGCTTTCCCGCAGCAAGTTCCTGAGCCAGCTTTAGGCTTTATTCCTAGAGGATATTCATGGACTGCTCGCGAATCTTCTCGAGCTCGTCCTTCATCTTTACCACGGCCTGCTGAATTCCGGCGTGGTTGGCCTTGGAGCCTGTGGTATTGATCTCGCGCCCCATCTCCTGTATGATGAAACCCAGCTTGCGTCCCGGATTGGGCTCTGAATCAAGGGTTTGCATAAAGTATGCACAGTGCTGGCGGAGACGCACCTTCTCTTCGTTTATGTCGTACTTCTCCAGGTAATAGATCATCTCCTGCTCGAAACGTTCGCCGTCGAGCTTCATCCCGAGTTCCGACGCAGCCTTGAGGATGCGTTCCTTTACGGTGGAAAGACGTTCGGCTTCGTAAGATTCCACCTCGTCTTCGAGAGCGAGTATGTTCTTTACCCTGGACTCCACGTCCTTGCGCAGGGCGGCTCCTTCGCTTATACGGTATGCGTCCACGGCATCCACCGCCTGCTTTATGGCAGCCTCGACCAGGGGCCAGTTGGTTTCGTCGATAATGTCCTCCTTCTTGGACGAGACAACGTCGGGAAAGCGGAGGATCGAGGCCAGGAGCTCGTTGTTGATACGGTCGGACACGTCCATGGAAGCACCCGCGAACCCGGGAAGCCCGTCGCGTATGGTGCGCAGCTGTTTGTAATAATCCCCTACCAGGGCCGCGTCGATGCGCTTTGCCGAGGCTTCGGGCCCTGCCTCCAGGGTAAGGAACATGTCGATGGTTCCGCGTACCAGCCTCTCGGAGAGCATCTGGCGCACCTGAAGTTCGCGGTCTTTGGGAAGAAGAGGGGATTTAATGCCTATGTCGGCGACCTTGCCGTTGAGCGTACGGATTTCCACCGTCAGGCGGCCGGCCGGGAGTTCAACCGCGGCCTTTCCGTATCCTGTCATCGATTTTGTCATACAGTTCGCTAAAATACGAATTTTTTTCGATACATTTGCGCCATGCAAGAAGACAAGAAACTCAACTTCCTCGAAGAAATCATCGAGGACGACCTCAAAACCGGCAAAGTCGACAGCATACTTACCCGCTTCCCTCCCGAACCCAACGGATACCTTCATCTGGGACATGCCAAGAGCCTGTGCATCAACTTCGGGCTGGCGCAGAAGTATGGCGGCAAGACCAATCTCCGCTACGACGACACCAACCCCACGAAGGAAGACACCGAGTACGTGGACGCCATTAAGGAAGATATCCAATGGCTTGGTTTCCAGTGGGATAAGGAGCTTTACGCTTCCGACTACTTCGACCAGCTCTACGAGTGGGCGGAGCAGTTGATAGAGCGCGGCCTGGCATATGTTGACGACCAGACTCAGGAAGAGATAAGCGCCGGCAGAGGTACCGTTGAGACTCCCGGAAAGGAGAGCCCCTGGCGCAACCGCACTCCGGAAGAGAACCTGAAGATCTTCCGCGAGATGCGCGACGGCAAATACCCCGACGGGGCGAAGGTGCTTAGGGCGAAGATAGACATGGCCCACCCCAACATGATGTTCAGGGACCCCATACTTTACCGTATCAAGCACGCCAGCCATCACCGCACCGGCGACAAGTGGTGCATCTACCCCATGTACGACTACACCCATGGCCAGTGCGACTCCATCGAGCATATCACACACTCCATATGCACGCTTGAATTTGACGTGCACAGGCCCCTGTACGACTGGTTCATACAGACTCTCGGCATTTATCCCTCACACCAGTACGAGTTCGCGAGGCTCAATCTAACCTATACCCTGATGAGCAAGCGCAAGCTTCTGGAACTGGTGCAGAAAGGCATAGTAGCCGGATGGGACGATCCCCGCATGCCCACACTATGCGGAGTGCGCAGGCGCGGCTACACCGCCGATGCCCTCAAGATGTTCTGCGAGCGCATAGGCGTGAGCAAGCGCGACCAGCTCATGGATATACAGCTCCTCGAGTGGTGCGTACGTCAGGACCTCAACGCCCGTTCCAACCGTTACATGGTGGTTCAGGATCCCGTCAAACTCACTATTACCAACTACCCCGAGGGTAAGGTGGAGTGGTTCGACTGCCCCCTCAACCCCGCGGAACCGGAAGGTGCATCGCGCAAGGTTCCCTTAACCCGCGAGATGTACATAGAACGTGCGGACTTCATGGAGGACGCTCCCAACAAGTTCTTCCGTCTTAAACCAGGAGGAGAGGTACGTCTGAAATATACCTACATTATCAAGTGCGACGAAGTCGTCAAGGATGCCGCGGGCAATATAACTGAACTTCGCTGCAGTTACGACCCGTCCACCCGTCCCGGCGCAGGCGAATGGCGTTCGGTAAAGGGTACCATACACTGGGTAAGCGCTGAGTACGCAAAGGAGATAACCCTGCGCAATTACGACCGCCTCTTCACCCTCGCCGACATGAGCCAGGTGCCCGAGGACAAAGACTACAAGGACTTCCTGAATCCCGACTCGCTCACGGTGGCGAAAGCCTTCGCCGAGCCCGCCCTGCTGGAAGACGCATCCGGCATAGCGGTCCAGTTCGAGCGCTGCGGCTATTACGTTAAGGACGCCGACAGTACAGAAAAAGAGGCCGTCTTCAACAAGACGGTCTCCCTCAAGGATTCCTACAAACCGGAATAGATCAGCGGATTTTCAGCAAACCCATTTCGAGTCCCCAGCATCCGTCAGTGATGATGGGGATTTTCTTTCCGTCGGCATCATTAACATAGACGAGGTCGTCGACGAAAGTGTGCGAATGACCGCCTATAACCAGGTCCAGTCCGCTGGTATGCGGCACGATTTCCTGGTCTTCGTAGTAGCCCATATGGCTGAGAAGTATGACAAGTTTGCACTTTTCCTCCTTGCGCAGATGGGCCGCCCACTTGTTTATCACCTCCACGTTGTCCAGCTGCCTTATGCGCTGGCCGGTGGGGGCCGCAACCATCTTGTCTATGTCGGCTTCCATGCCTATGATGCCTATACGCATCCTGCCTTTTGTGATTACCGCATAAGGACTTACATGCTCCTGGAGCACTTTGGGGAACTCGCAGTTGGCGCATACCACGGGGCAGTTGATGCGGGACAGACGCTCCGCGAGGCTCTCGATACCTTCGTCGAGTTCGTGGTTGCCGAGCGTTATGCAGTCGTAACCCAGGGCGTTGACCATTTCCGGCTCGAGCCTTCCGCCGAGTTCGCTGTAGTACGACGAACCCTGGTTGAAGTCGCCTGCATGAAGCATCAGGACTTTGCCGGCGGGATACACCGAACGTATGCTATCCACGAAGGCGGCTCTCTCGATTATCCCTCCCTTTCCGTCATTTTCTCCACCACGAATGGGATCGAAGTGGCTGTGGGTGTCGTTGGTATGGATTATCACCAGCTTGGGCTGGCAGGCCGGGATGCAAAGGCAGAGGGCCAGGAGTATAAAGAGTTTCTTCATGGCTTATTCCTCCTCGATAATTACGCGTCCGTCGGTATGCCAGGCAAGGGGCTGGCCTTTGGCGGTCATAGCCCTTACGTCCGCAAGTATGGCATCGCCTATACGGATATCGGTAATGACATAATCCCTGGCGTTGCGGGCAAGCTTATATCCGTCACCCCCGTCGAGCATGAAGTCGATGGTGGCGAGCCCGTAGAGCCTGGAGTCGTCGAGGGGACGTCCTCCAACCTCTGCGGAAACAAGCTTATGTCCCTTGATGTGCAGTTTTGCGTTGGACACGCACTGCACACCGTGTTCCACCATGTATTCGAAGACGGCCCTGAGATCGCTCCCCTGCACCTGCACGTAACTCAGGTAATTGGCGAAGGGCAGCATGGACACGATGTCGTCCAGGAGCACGTCGCCCTGGGGAATATCCACGCGTATGCCTCCGAAGTTGGTAATAGCTAAATCCACCCTGCGACGCGGACCCACCGCTTCCGCCACGTCGGCGAAAAGCCTGTCCACGATGAAATTGCTGAGAGCGCTCTCCGGCCTGTTCTTGACTAGAGCCTCAGGAGCGAAGGCCACAACCTCCTTCAGATGAGCCATTTCCGGCTGCACTTCGCTCAGCAGCCTCGCCACAGTGGGAGTGGACCCACCTTCGAATACTTTGCCGTTGGGAGCGGTGTAAACATCTCCGTCAACGTTTCCAAGGGCCTTGGACGGATTATCTGCAGTGGGGACCGAAACCCCCGTACGGTGCCCGTCAATGGGAAACTTCTCCCACGAATAGCGGTATCCGCACGATGACAGCAGCAACGCAGCAACCGCAATGGCAACTACTTTTGCTTGAGCCATTTCCATAAATCACTCCATGTGGACTTTTTACCGAACATCAGTATGCCGGCCTTGTAAATCTTTGCCGAAGCCCAGGCCATCGCGAAGAAGGTCGCAAGCAGCAGAAGCAGCGATACGGCTATCTCCCACCCCGGGACGTTGTACGGGATGCGCGCAATCATGACTATGGGCGAGGTGAAGGGTATCATGGAACCCCAGAACACGATACCGCTCTCGGGATTCTTGAATGCGAAGAACACGATGAAGAATCCTATCATGAGAGGAATGGTGACGGGCAGCTGGAGCTGCTGGGTGTCGGCCTCGTTCTCCACGGCGGAACCTATTGCGGCGAACATCGACGCATAGAGCAGGTAACCGAAGCAGAAATAGATGAGGAACGAAACCAGGAGCTTGACCCACGGGATATGGGCGAGGGTGGTGAAGATTACCGAGGCCTCGCTGTTGCCTGCCATGGCCGCCACATCTCCCATGCCTCCCTGGGCTGCCATATCCATCATCTGGGCGGAGTCAACCATGCCGCTGAGCCCGAATATGGCGTTAGCGCCGACCACGAGCACGAGCGTAAGGCCTATCCAGAGGAAGAACTGCGTAAACGCCACGAGGGCGATGCCGATTATCTTTCCGAACATGAGTTCGGTGGCTTTCACCGAAGATACCAGCACCTCCACTACGCGGGAACTCTTTTCCTCTATGACGGAAGACATCACCGACGCGCCGAACATCGCTATGAACATGTAGATGCACATGCCGAGTATCATGGACAGGGCCATGTAAATGCCGGATTCAGAAATAGTTGCGTTACCGCTGTCGTCGAGGGTGAACTCGCTCACCTTCACGTCCGCCTTGACCTCTTCCATAATACGGTCGAGACCCTTTATGTCGTAGGTCTGTATCCTGTAGTCCTCAACAGCCCTGCTTACGCGGGAAGCGATGTTGGAGGAAAAGTCCACGCCTGCAGGCTTCTTGCTGTAGAGCTGAACGCCCACATTGCGGGACGAGTCGAGAGGGGTGATGTAGACCAGCACGTCCATACCCCTTTCCGAAAGGGTGCGCTTTATTTCCTCGGGATCCTCGGACGAGAAATCGGAGAAAACGGCGGCCTCGGTATCCTCGAACCAGGGCATAACTATGCCGGAAGCGTCCACAACGGCCACTTTCTGCGACTTTTCCTTGACGTTCATCATCAGCACGGTGGGCAGCACGCACAGCGCCGCGAACAGCACCGGGACCACGAAAGTGGTGATGAGGAAACTCTTCTTTTTTACGCGGGTAAGATACTCACGCGCTATAACAACATTTGTTTTTCCGAAATTCATTTCTTTTCCTCCTCTCCAGTTACCAGTTTGATGAATATGTCGTTCATGCGGGGCATGAGTTCCTTGTACGAATTGACCGTGACTCCCCTGTCGATGAAACTACGGAGCACGTCGTTGCCGGCGCTCTCGCGCGAGATGACCTCGGTATGGCGGCCGTCGGCGTCGGTATATTCTATTTCGACGTTGTTGTTACCGTACTTGCGGCGTATCTCATCCACTCCTCCGGTAATAACCAACTTGGCCTTGTTAATCAGGGCAATATTGTCGCAGAGCTCCTCGACGCTCTCCATGTTGTGGGTGGAGAGGATGATGGTGGCCCCCTCGTCCTTCAGGCGGAGTATCTCCTTGCGTACTATGTCGGCGTTGACCGGATCGAAGCCGCTGAACGGCTCGTCCAATATCATCAGCGAAGGCTTGTGCACCACCGTGGTAATGAACTGGAGTTTCTGGGCCATGCCCTTGGAGAGTTCCTCAACCTTCTTTCCCCACCAGTCCTTGATATCGAAGCGTACGAACCACTCCTTCAGCGCCTTCTGCGCATCAGCGGAGGACATTCCCTTGAGGCGGGCCAGGTACATAGCCTGGTCGCCCACCTTCATCTTGCGGTAGAGCCCCCTCTCTTCGGGCATATAGCCTATCTTCTCCACATCCGCCTGGGTGATGGGCTTTCCGTTGAAAAGGATCTCTCCCGAGTTGGGTATGGTAATGCGGTTGATAATACGGATCAGCGTGGTTTTACCAGCGCCGTTGGGACCGAGGAGACCGAAGATCTTTCCCTCCGGAATCTCGAGGCTGACGCCATCGAGGGCCTGCTTCGGTCCGAAACTCTTGCAGACGTTCCTGCACTCAATTACAGCCATTCTTTTTTGTATTATAAAGTACTGCGAATATAAGAAAATTAATTCGTAATTTTGCAGTATATGGCAAAAAGCGGAATCACTCCCGCGCAGCAGGCAGCGGAACTCATAAACGACATACGCGAAGGCGTATTCAAGCCCGTTTACCTGCTCATGGGCGACGAGCCGTACTATCCCGAGCTCGTCTGCCAGGCCATTATCGACAACTGCCTCCAGGACTTCGAAAAGGACTTCAACGAGACCATCTGCTACGGAGCCGACGTAAACGCCTCGCAGGTGGTCACCACAGCAAGGCGCTTCCCCATGATGGCCGACCGCCAGCTAGTAGTGGTTAAGGAGGCGCAGCAGATGAAGGACATAGAGGAACTCTCGGTCTATTGCGCCGAACCCCTCGATTCGACCGTGCTGGTGCTGCTGTACCACAAGGCTTCCGCCGACAAGAGACGGACCCTGTACAAGACTGTCCAGAAGACGGGCGTGGTGCTCGACTCCCCCGCCGTGCGCGATTACGAAATCGCCGGATGGATAAGCAATTACTACTCCTCCCGCGGGCTCTCCATCGACCCCCAGGCGGCTGCCCTGCTGGGTGAATCGGCCGGGACCGACCTCGGAGTAATAGCCGCCGAGACGGACAAACTTCTGAAGAACCTTCCCGAAGGCTGCACTTCCGTACGGGTGGAGGATATTGAGAAGAACGTGGGCATCTCCCGTCAGTTCAGCATCTTCGAACTCACCAGGGAACTCTCCCTCAAGCACGCCACCGGCGCGCTGAAGATTGCCGCCCGCATAGGGACATCCGCCAAATTCGCCCTCCCGATGGCAGTCAGCGCAATCTACACCCACTTCTACCGCATCCTCAAGTACGAGGCCGCTCTATTGAAGACTCCCCGTCTTCAGGAAAACGAAAAAGCGGAGATACTGGGAGTAAAGCCCTTCTTCTTCCGCGAATACGACGCCGCCATACGCAACTACCCCATAAAGACCACCATGAAGATAGTTTCGATGCTCTGCGAGTACGACTATCTCGGCAAGGGAGGTGACGGAGGAGCGGCCACTCCCGACGAACTTCTGGTAGAACTTACCGCAAAGATACTCAATGCCTGACAGGAACACATACTCCGATCCCCTGCGCCACAGGGAAGTTGCAGCCACGCCCGAAGAAAGGGTGCGGCAGTGGTTCATCGGGGTGCTGGAAGGCACTTCGGGGGTACCCAGGCATCAGATGATGAGCGAGGTGCCCCTGCATTACGGCAACAAGTCATGGCGTGCGGACATCGTGGTATACGGCCCGGGAGGACGCCCCGTCGCCCTCGCGGAATGCAAACGTCCGGATGTTACCCTAAACGCCGGAACGGCGCAGCAGGCCCTCCGGTACAGCTCTCTCCTTCCGGTGAAGTTCATCTTCCTTACCAACGGAAACAGCACTTATGTATATGAACGCAGGGACGGCAGCTTCAGTCCCCGCACAGATATCCCCTCCTACGCCGAGATGAGCCTATGAAAAAGATCTTCCAGATAGTATCCGACGTGGCCGCCGAGCGGGGTGTAAAAGCCTTCGTGATAGGAGGTTATGTGCGCGACTTCTATCTTGGAAACCCCTGCAACGACATAGATATAGTGGTAGAGGGAAGCGGTATAGACTTCGCCCGTTCCGTCGGGGAACGCCTCAGAAAGAACGTGTCGTATTTCAAGAATTTCGGCACTGCGATGCTGCACTACGAAGGCGACGAAATCGAGTTCGTAGGGGCCCGCAAGGAATCCTACAGGCGCGAATCGCGCAAGCCTGTAGTGGAGGACGGCACGCTGCGCGACGACCAGCTTCGCAGGGACTTCACCATCAACGCCATGGCCTTCTCCCTCCAGAAAGAGGACTTCGGCTCCCTGGTGGATCCTTTCGGAGGCATCGAAGACCTGAAAAACGGCATCATACGCACTCCGCTGGATCCCGATACCACATATTCGGACGATCCCCTACGCATGCTCAGGGCCATACGCTTCGCCACCAGGCTCTCCACTCCGGAACACCAGTTCCGTATAGTGGACGAATCGATAGAATCCATGCGCAGGATGGCTCCCAGGCTGGAAATCCTGTCCCGCGAACGCATTTCGGACGAGATTAACAAGATGCTGCTCTGCAAACGGCCTTCGATGGCCTTCCGCCTCCTGGACCGTGCCGGGCTCCTGCCGCTCATCCTCCCCTGCATATCCGCACTCAAGGGCGTGGAAACCATAGAAGGACACGGACACAAGGATAATTTCTCACACACCCTGGCCGTGCTCGACAACGTGGCTGCCTCAGATGCCGAGTCTCCTAATTTGTGGCTCCGCTGGGCAGCCCTGCTTCACGACATAGGCAAGGCCGCGGTCAAGAAATACGATCCTGCGGTCGGATGGACATTCTACGGACACGACGTGGTCGGATCCAAGATGGTGGGCAAGGTTTTCGCCAGCCTCAAACTTCCCCTCGACGACAAACTGAAGTACGTCCGCAAGCTGGTGTGGCTGCACATGCGTCCAATAGCCCTCGTTGACGACGAAGTCACCGATTCCGCCGTACGCAGGCTGCTCTTCGACGCCGGCGACGATATCGACGACCTCATGCTGCTCTGCAACGCCGACATCACCTCCAAGAATCCGGAAAAAGTGGCGCGGATACGCTCCAACTTCGAACTGGTAAAGACCAAGCTGGTGGAGGTGGAGGAGAAAGACGCCCTCCGCAACTTCAAGAATCCCGTCAGCGGTGACTACATCATGGAAGTATTCGGCATTGGTCCCTGCAATACGATAGGAGTGCTCAAGGATTACGTCAAGGAAGCCATACTCGACGGCCGTATAGGCAACAACTTCGAGGAAGCGGACGCCCTCATGCGGTCCAAGGCTGAGGAACTCGGGCTCAAGCCATGCAAATAGACGCGTTCATAGACTATATCGCCGGCGTACGGAGGTACTCCCCCCGCACGGTGGACATATATCGCGATGTTCTGAGTCAATTCGAAGCGAAGGGGGAAGAACTCACACCCACCGGCCTGCGCAATTACGAGGTCTGGCTTCTGGATGACCGGAAGCTTGGCCCGAGGACCGTGGGGCAGCACATGAGCGCACTCAGCAGTTACTGCCGCTGGCTCATGAAGCAGGGCCAGCTCAGTTCCAATCCCGTCAGGCTGGTTCGCAGGCCAAAGACGGAGAAACGCCTCCCGGTTTTCTATCGCGAAAGTTCCATGAAGGATTACTTCGAGACTAGCGCATGCGACGCCTCGGAGGAACAGCTGCAAATGCTGCTACTGTTACCTCCGGAGGACAGAACAGCGGTGGCCATGTACGAAAGAAGACTTCGCAGGATGATAGTCTCCCTGCTGTACGGAACAGGCATTCGGCGCAGCGAACTCATAAGCCTGAATGTCACTTCGATAGACGCTTCGAGGGCTTGTATTTCGGTACTCGGAAAGGGCGATAAGATGCGCGAAATTCCGATTATCGCTTCGCTTTATGACGAAATTTCATTATATTTGGATGCAGCCGGCCACATGTTCGGCGATTCTGCGAACGGGGACACTCCCCTTCTGCGGACGCCGGCGGGCAAAAGACTTTATCCTGCCTATGTAGACAGGGCGGTCAAGGAGGCGTTGGGGAACGTCCGGGACATAACGGGGCAAAAGTCCGCCCATATACTGCGGCACACCCTTGCAAGCGAATTGCTCGACCGCGGAACCGACCTCAACTCAATCAAGGAACTGCTGGGGCATTCCTCCCTCGCCGCGACCCAGGTCTATACCCATAACACCATCGAACGGCTCAAGAAAGTATACACTAACGCCCATCCAAGGGCAACTAAAAACGGAGGTAATAATGGAGATTAAACTCAAGACTCTCAAATTCGACGCCGACCAGAAGCTGGTTGCTTATGTCGAAAAAAAGGTTTCCAGGCTCGAAAAGTTCTTCAAAGGCGCCGCTGATACGGCGGAAGTAACCCTTTCGCTCCTCCAGGAACCCGAGAACAAGCAAGTCAAGATCCAGATGCATGTTCCCGGCGAAGATTTGATCATAGAAAGGAACGCTTCCACTTTTGAGCAGGCCGTTACCGACTGCGTGGATGCCATGAAGGAAAAACTCACGCGCACCAAGGAAAAGATCCAGGAGAAATAGCGCTGTACAAATATTTTTGCTATATTTGCAGCGCTAAAGGAAAGATGCTCGAGTGGCTGAAGAGGCGCGTCTGGAAAGCGCGTGGCCGCCCAAAGCGGCTCCAGGGTTCGAATCCCTGTCTTTCCGCACCATGCAATAAAAAAGTAATGCCGCACCGAAGTGCGGCATTACTTTTTGACATTAGTCTCCGGGATTACACCCCTTCGTTCTCATTGTCGTTTCCGTAACCATAGCCATAACCATAGCCGGCCTTTCCGCCGTAGCCATAACCGTAACCATAGCCGTAGCCATAACCATAGTGGTACTTCTTGGCTTCGACGTCAAGGTCGTTGACTATCAGGTTCAGGTTCTTGACCTTGCCTACGACATTGTTCTCCACGTCGTCGAGCAGGCGGAGGTCGGTGTAGTCGGCACGGACCACGTAGAGCGTAGCGTCGACAGAACTGTTAATAAGGAGCGAGTCGGATACGGGCAGGAAAGGAGCCGAGTCGATGATGACATAATCGTACTTCTTACGATAATAGTCAATCAGTTCTCCCTGCTTTCCGGACGACAGCAGCTCGGTGGGGTTGGGCGGAACAGGTCCGGCCAGCACAATATCGAGATGGCTGCTTACGCCGCTGGGAATAATCAGGTCGTCGGGACTCTTGGTCTTGCCAACCATATAACCCACGACGGTCTTGCGTGCGTCGTAATTAAGCTCGGGGAAGAGCTTGCGCAGGGCCGGCTTGCGAAGGTCGAGTCCGAGCAGGAGCACCTTTTTGTCGATGTGCGAAATCGACAGCGCCAGGTTGGCCGACACGAACGACTTACCCTCGCCGGGAACCGAAGATGTGATCTGAATCACCTTGGCGCCGGGCATGTACTGCAGGTTCGAACGCAGCATACGTATGGCCTCGGAGAAGGAGTCACGCCCGTTCTTGTGAATGAGCTTACCCTCGCCGTGATGGTTCTTGGGAAGCATGGCTATAACCGGCGCAGAGACCCTGTCTTCCACATCCTTCTTAACCTCAACCTTGCTCTTCATCTGCATGCGCAGCCATACGACTGCAGGAGGTATGCAGCAACCGAGTATAAATACAACTAGATAAATCTGGCTGCTGTGAGGGCTCACAGGGTACGGGTCGCCGAAAGCCCATTCGATGATACGGAACGTGTCGGACTGCTCATACATGGCAATCTGGGCTTCCTCGCGCTTCTGCTGGAGCATCAGGTACAGAGGCTCGATAATCTCGAGTTTACGGGAGAGCTGCTGTATCTCATACTGCTGCCTGGGCATATCCGACATACGGCTCTGGCTCTTGCTGATAGTGTCGCTCAACTGCTTCTCACGTATGGAATAGGCGTTGCCGAGGTTCGTAATGGTAGCCTCGATACCCTTCTTGGCATCGATGAGCGTGGGAGTCATGCTCATCACGCGGGGGTTGGACGCACTGGAGTTCGCGATGAGGCGGTTGCGCTCCGATACCAGGTCGTTGTACTTGGTAATCATGGCGTTGAGCCCCACGTCGCTGACTCCGATAGCGGGAATGACCGAATACTCCCCTTCCGGCTCGTTCTTCAGGAGCTCGTCGATCATGGAGAGTATGCGCTTCTGGACCTGGACCTCGGAGAGCTGGTTGCGGTACTGCATGTCGGAAGATATCGTAATGCTCGACTGGGAGTTGATATCCACGACGGAATTTCGGGACTGGTAGTCCTTTACGTTCTGCTCCGCACGCCCGAGTTCGCGGCTGATGTCCGCAAGACGGTCGTCAATGAAGCGTATGGTGTTGATGGAAGCCTGGTTGCTGTACAGCATCGACTCCTCGTTATTCCTGGTAATGAGGGTGTTAAGTATGTCAACCGCCCTGGCGGGAAGGTTGTCGGACATCCTCAGCATCACCACGTCGCAGCTGTTCAGGTAAGAGTAGCTCTTCTTTTTGTCCTGGGCCTCGGCCGAAAGTTTGCTGACGAAATACTCAGCGCAGTTGAACGAATTGACCCAGCTGCAGACATATTTGGATCCGGGGCTGAGCTGCCCGAATTGTGTCTTGGCTATGCAGATCTCCACGTTGGCTATGGTGAGGGTATCGCCATAGGCATGGGAGGCATCGCTGATATTTTGCTCGCGTCCGTCGATGGTGACAGTCTTGAGGGTGTAGTGGTTTCCGTCGGAGAGGTGTTTGAACATCACATACACTCCCTGAGGAAGATTGGACACTGGCTGAAGAGAATCGGCGCGGAGGCGCATCTCTATCGGATTATCGCGGTAGAACTCGACGGTCTTGCTGAAAGGAACCAGGCTGCGGGCCCAGCCTACGCGCTGATCGCCGACGGGCAGCATGATCTGGAAATACCTGGAGTTAAGATTGAGTTCCTCCACGACCTTCTTCATGAGCGAGGGGCTGCGGAGTATGAACAACTCGTTATCGATCTTCTTACGGGTGCGGTTGCCCGTCATCTGCGACAGAACCGAAAGCTCTCCGGTGGAACCGTCATCACGGTTGAGCATGACCCATGCGGTACGTTCGTAGATAGGAATCTGCATGCGGACGTACACGAAGCCCAGAATAAGAGCGGCGAAGGCAGAGGCGGCGATCCACCACTTAAGGCGCCAGACAAAATCAAAAATGTCCCTGAGGGAGATGCTCTCCCCTTCTTCCTGGTTGTTGACAGGACCGTTGTTCTTGTACTCTTCCATTTGCTATTATCGTTGCAGGGCTACTACGAGGGTAATGACGGAGATGGTCGTGGTAATGGACGACAGTATCGAACTCCAGAGGCTGGTGGCCGCGGTCGCAGAAGCGACACGGGTGGCACTGGCCGGTACGTAGATTATATCGTTCTGCTGGAGATAGAAATACGGCGACTCGAGAATGTCGCTGTTGCGGAGGTCGATTTCCACATGCTTCTCGACACCGTCGATCTCACGGATGAGGAGGATGCCGTCGCGGCGGGCGGTCAGCAGGAGGTCGCCGGCACGGCCGAGGGCCTGCAGTATGCTGATCTTCTCGGAATCCATGGTATAGGTTCCGGGGCTGCGGACTTCTCCCAGCACCGTGATCTTGTAGTTTTTGAATGCCACGTAAACGATGGGGTCCTTTACGTCCTTACCGATCTCGGAGGTGAGGTACTGCACCAGTTCGTTGCGGGTCATGCCCTCGACGTGTATGGTTCCGAGTATGGGGAACTCGATATTACCCTCGGAGTCGACCAGATAGCTGAGCGTGGACTGCTCGGGGTTGTAGCCACCGGCACTGCCGCCCATTCCGAGGTCGGTCAGGGTAAGGTTGTAGGGAGCCGTAACGGACTTGTCGGCACCGCTCACCACGATGGCAAGGCGGTCGTCCTTCTTGATTACGGCCTCGTACTCGTTGGCCAGGGCCTTGAGGTCGCGGTCCTTGATGTCCTGGAAGTACAGGATCTGTTTGGAAGATGCGCACCCGGCAAGGACGGCTGCGAGGTAAACCAAAACTAAAGTCTTTACAAGTTTCATCATTCGCGTTTTACTAAAAGTGGAGATGGGCGGGGTCGAACCGCCGTCCAAACAACGTCCCAAAAGGCTTTCTACACGCTTATCCTTCCTTTGTATTTCGTCGACGGGCTGCCGGAAGACGGGCCATCCGCCGCTTATCCCCTGAATCTTGGCGCAGTTTAAGGGAGTCCCCGCGTGCAGGCGTCCTGAATGATACCCCTTGATCCGCACATGGATGCCTTGAAGGCGGAGGGATACTCGTCAGCAGCGCACCTTGGCGCCCCGATTAAGCCTGTCTGCTTGGCAGATTAGGCAGCGAGTGCATAGTTGCTGTTGCCAGCTAATTTTTTGTCGGTTGAGATTAACGGGCCAGCCTCCGAAAGCCCGGCGTGCTTACCTTCCGTGATCGATGCTGTCAAAACCAATACATCCCCATAGTCGGTATAATCATGCAAAGATAATCATTTTTCCGGAATAATACCAGCGTTGAGCCGTATCCTCGCCTCCAGTTCCCAGGTACGGATCCTATCCTTGTAAAGGTTGTTCGCGTTGATGGCTGCTATGCCCAGGCCATGGTCGGAATTGTCGTCCCAGCGGCGGCAGTAATACAGCACGTCGTAGATTCGTCCGATACGATATTCCCTGCTCACACGCAATCCTACGGCATAATCCTCACCGTATTTCGTGGTCGGGAAGTTCATATTCCTGAGCACCTGCGTGGCAAAGGCCCTGGGCGCCCCGAGTCCATTCACCCTCAGGGCGTTGTTGCGTCCGTTGTCCGGCGTCCATTCGCGATGGTCTATCACTCCCGGAGGTATGGTGTTGAGGTCGAAATCGGTGATGCAGTAAGTTCCCACCACCATGGCGCAACGCTGCTCGCGGAAAGCGTCCACAAACTTCTGAAGGGTGTCCGGGCCGCTGTAAACGTCGTCGGAATCGAGCTGTACCGCGTAGCGTCCGCAGTTCTTAAAATGCAGGGCCGCGTTCCAGTTACCGCCTATGGCATGATAGGTAGTGTCCTGGGCCAGGTAGAAAAAGCCGGGGGTGCCGAGGAAGGACGAAATGACACTCACAGTTCCGTCGGTGGAATTATCGTCCACTACTATCACGTTGTAACGGAAATCTGTTTTCTGCGACAGCGCGCTGCGTATGGCATCCCCTATGGTGCGTACCCGGTTCTTGCAGGGTATGATTACCGACGCCTCGTATTCGAATTCTCCCTCAGAAGGATCGAAGTCGCGGAATTCGGGCTTCAGCCAGGCTCCCACTGCCTTGAGATGGGCGGTACATGCCTTTTCCATCTCTACCTGCACCGCACGGTTCTTGGGATCCACGTAATCGAAAATCTTCTCGCCGGAATCGCGCCTGTCGGTATCGAGTTCGTAATAAAGATACTCGTTGATGTGCTCTATCCTGCCGAGCCTGGAGACCCGGAGCCTCAGGTCGTAAAGTCCGGCGTGGATATAGTCGGCTTCCATTCCGGCGACCGCCTCCTTTAGCACCGACGTACGGTACATCTGGACTCCTCCGAAATCGAAGTCGTCCCGCAGGGACCCCTTCTGATAATCAATTACGGGAGCCGGCTCTTCACCGTTGAAATGATCGGAATAAACCATCGCGGCGCCGATATCGTCGGCAATCTGCACCATGCGCTCAAGACCGAAATCCACAAAACGGAGTTCGGTGGGGCGGGTATAGATAATGGTGTAATCGGTGTCGGCGTCCGCGGCGATCCGGCGTATCTGTTCCGTCGAAAAACCTGACGGACGGAAAATCTTAACCCTGTGCATTACAAAATCATTTTGCAAGTTCAGAATTTTGCTTTATATTTGCAGCCCCTTTCGGGAGCATAGCTCAGCTGGTTTAGAGCACCTGCCTTACAAGCAGGGGGTCGGCGGTTCGAATCCGTCTGCTCCCACGGAACGACAACCGGGAACGGTTGCCGTTTTTTTATTCCTTCCGCCTTATCTTCCGGAATCTCAGCTTGATCACTCCCCAGAAGGCTTCCCCGAAAATACTACCGGACATCTTGGAAGTGCCCTCCTTGCGGTTGACGAATATTACGGGAACCTCAGCAAGCCTGAATCCCAGCTTAACGGCCGAATACTTCATTTCTATCTGAAAGCCGTAACCCTTCATCTCCACCGCATCGAGGTCGATGGCTTCCAGCACCCTGCGGCTGTAGCAGACAAAGCCGGCAGTACTGTCGAAGATACGGACTCCCAGGGTCTTGCGGACGTACACCGACGCAAAGTACGACATCAGGATACGTCCTATGGGCCAGTTTACGACGCTCACGCCGTCGGAGTAACGGGAACCCACAGCAAGGTCGGCCCCACCTTCGCAGGCAGCTAGAAGTCTTGGCAGGTCAGCGGGATCGTGGGAGAAGTCGGCATCCATCTCGAATACGTAATCGTATCCATGCTCGAGCGCCCAGCGGAAACCTGTGAGATACGCCGTCCCAAGTCCCAGTTTACCCTCGCGGCGGATAAGGTTCAGCCTCTCCCCGAATTCGGGAATCAGTTCCTCAACTGCGGCTGCGGTGCCGTCGGGAGAACCATCGTCGATGATGAGCACGCTGAACTCCCCTTCCAGGCCGAGTACGGCGCGGATTATCTTCTGAACGTTCTCAATCTCGTTGTAAGTGGGAATTATGACCAGTTTGCCCTTCATGATATGCAAATATACAAAAAAAGAGTCATCGAACCATGCCCAACGAAATACGTCCGCGTTCCATGTCCACATCCAGCACCCGCACCTTCAGTGTCTGGTGCAGTTTAACCACTTTCGAAGGATCGGTTCCGCGGGGACCCATCTGCGAAACGTGCAGCAGGCCGTTCTCATGAAGGCCTATGTCCACGAATGCGCCGAAATTGGTTACGTTGGTTACGATACCGGGCAGTTCCATCCCGGCACGGAGGTCGTCCAGGCTGCGAATGTCGTCCGCGAACGCGAAGTCGGATGCCTGCTCCCTGGGGTCGAGCCCGGGTTTGGCAAGTTCCTTTATTATGTCGGTAACAGTGGGAAGGCCCACTTCGCCTCCTACGTAACGCTCCGCCTGTATGCGCGAGCAGAGTTCGGCACTGCCCACGAGTTCCTTCACGGAAACTCCCAGGTCGGCTGCCATGCGGTCTACCACGAAGTACGACTCCGGGTGTACGGCCGAATTGTCAAGGGGATTGGCGGCATCCCTTATGCGCAGGAAACCGGCACACTGGCGGAAAGCCTTGTCGCCCAGACGGGGAACCCTGTGCAGGTCTTCCCTTGAACGGAAAGGTCCGTCCGAAGCCCTTGAAGCGACTATATTTGCGGCCAGCTGGGGCCCTATACCCGCCACGTAACGCAACAGCCAGGGGCTGGCCGTATTGAGGTTGACGCCCACGGAGTTTACGCAGGCCTCCACCGTATTGTCCAGTTTCTCCTTCAACAGGGCCTGATCCACGTCGTGCTGATACTGTCCTATTCCGAGATTCTTGGGGTCTATCTTAACCAATTCGGCGAGCGGATCCATCAGGCGGCGTCCGATCGATACGGCTCCACGTACGGTGACATCTTCGTCAGGGAATTCCTCGCGCCCCACCTCGGAGGCAGAATAAATCGAGGCTCCGTCCTCGCTGACGGTCCACACCTTGCACCCTTCCGGAAGCTCCACCTTCCTCAGGAAGTCGGCTGTCTCGCGGCTGGCGGTCCCGTTACCTACAGCCACCGCCTCTATACGGTACTTCTCCAGCATGTCCTGCACCGCAACCAGGGCCTTGACCTTCTCGTTCTGAGGAGGATGCGGGTATATTACGGTGTGGTAGAGCAGCGTTCCCTGTTCGTCCAGGCAGGCTATCTTGCATCCGTTGCGGAAGCCTGGATCGATGGCCATCGTGCGCTTCTGTCCTACCGGCGCTCCAAGCAGCAGCTGGCGCAGGTTGTCGCCGAATACGCGTATGCTTTCAATATCGGCCTTTTCCTTGGCTTCCTTTATCACTTCGGTGCTGACCGAAGGTTCCAACAGGCGTTTGTATGCGTCGTCCACGGCCTCGCGAATCTGTGCCGCGAGTTCGGGCCCGGGATATCCTCCTTCCTTGCAGAAGTCGTAGTAAATCTTGTTGCCGCATTTTTCGGGATCGGCGTCTATGCTTACCGAAAGGTATCCCTCCCCTGCCGCACGCAGCACGGCCAGAAGACTGTGTGCCGGAATCCTGGCTATTGGCATGGTCCAGTCGAAGTAGCTGCGGTACTTTGCAGCATCAGGGGAAGATGCGGCCTTCGTGGCCTTGCACACCAGCCTCCTGGAACGGAATATGGCGCGGAGGGCCTCCCGTACGGTAGCCGAATCGCTCAGGCGCTCGGCGATAATGTCCCTTGCCCCGGCAAGTGCGGCGTCGGCATCTGGGACCTTGTCTCCCACATATTTGGCGGCTTCTGCGAGCGGATTGCGCACACGGCGGTTCCACATGGCGTCGGCAAGGGGTTCGAGCCCCGCCTCCTTAGCTACCGTGGCACGGGTACGCCGGCGCGGACGGTAAGGAAGATAGAGGTCCTCGAGTTCCTGAGGCACCGTGCACGATTCTATCTTTTTCCGGAGGGTATCATCGAGTGCTCCAGCCTCCGCGATGGTAGCGAGGATGGTCTCCTTGCGCTTTTCCATCTGGTCGAAGACGTCCACCCAGTGCTTCAGTTCCGCCACTTCGGCGTCGTCCATTCCGCCTGTCTTTTCCTTGCGGTAACGGCTGATGAACGGAATGGTATCTCCCTCCGCGAACATGTCGGCACAGTTCTCCACCTGCCAGGCTTTCAGCCCGAGGTGCTCTGCCAGATAATTGACGTATATGCTCTTCATATGCGTAACTGTCTAGTCTTCGGTAAGTTGTTTAAGTTCTTCCCGATATGCCGTAAGTATCCTCGAACGGGAAATAAAGCCTTTATAACGGCCGCCTTCATCCAGGACCGGCAGTCGCCAGGCTCCCGTGACGTCGAACTTCCGCATCACGCTTTCCATCTTTTCGTCTTCGTACACATAATCCTGAGTTGAATGCATCAGGTCGCGTACAAAGAGGCTGTCCTGTTGTTCGGGCGAAAGCATATACTTGCGTATGTCGTCCATTTCCAGCACCCCGCGGAAGCCTCCGTCCGCATCCACGACAGGAAAGACTGCGACAGTGCTCGAGGCTACGATATCCCGAATGCCGGAGAGGCTGTCGTCGGGCGACACGTGCGGATACTTGTCGCGCACGAGGTCCCTGGTATGCAGGAGGGTAAGAACGGCCTGATCGCTGTCGTGGGTGAGAAGGTCGCCGCTCTGGGCTATGCGCTTGGTGTATATCGAATACTTTTCGCGTATGCGTGTAACTCCGTAAGCTACTGTGGCACAAAGGATAAGCGGCAGCAGAAGCTCATATCCGCCGGTTATTTCGGCTATAAGGAAGATGGCAGTCATCGGAGCCTGCATCACCCCGGCCATGAGGCCCGCCATTCCTACCAGCACAAAGTTCTGCTCGGGCAGGGATCCTCCGCAGAGATTGATGGAACGGACGATTATATAGCCCAGGATGGCTCCCTCGAAGAGAGTCGGTCCGAAGGTTCCGCCCACGCCCCCACCGGAATTGGTAAGGGTCATGGAAACTACTTTCAGGAGCAGTACGAGCAGGAAGAAGAAAGGCACTCCCCACTCAGAAACGCTTACCGGAAGCTCTTCCCCGCCCAGCAGGCCCAGCACCGATGCATAGCCTTCTCCGAAGAGGGGCGGGAACATAATCAGCAGAATACCCAGTCCGGCGGCACATACCATCCATCGTACATACGGACTGCGCAGAGTACGCTGAATGCGGTCTTCCAACCAGAGGGTCAGATGGGTGAAATAAAGCGAGAACACCCCGCAGAACACTCCCAGTACCAGATACCAGGGCAGATTCCCCGGATTAAAGGCGGCGAGGTTGCAGGCGAAGGGTGCGTGAATTCCAAGGAAGGCGTATGATACTACCGTCGCAGTGAGGGTGGATGCCAGGAGCGGCACCATGGAACTCATGGAGATATTGAAGAGTAGTATCTCCAGAGTGAACAGGACACCGGCGAGCGGAGCCTTGAAGATGCCGGCTATTGCACCGGCCGCACCGCAGCCGAGCAGCACCGTCACTCCCCTGTGTGACAGGCGGAAAGCCCGTCCTATGTTACTGCCGAATGCCGCACCGGTATAAACTATAGGGGCCTCGGCACCGACGGAACCTCCGAATCCTATGGTGAGCGCACTGGTAAGCAGCGACGACCACATGTTATGGGGTTTTATACGCGACTCGTTGCGCGATACCGCGAGCAATACCTTGGTAACTCCGTGACCTATGTTGTCCTTGACAAAATAGCGCACCACCAGCAGCGACAGAAGCATGCCCGCCGCCGGCAGGATTACATATCCCAGATGCAGCGGAATCGCTTCCGCCACACGTTTTACGTTATGCTGCAGAAACTCTATCGAGCGGACGAGGAGCACGGCTGAACCGCCGGCACACAGCCCGACGAGGATGCTGAGTATCAGGAGTTTGGTAGATTCGCTGAGTCTTCCCGGGCCGCCGGTCATGGCACATCAGTCGGCGTCGGACGGATCGTCGTCTCCGCCGTACTGGGAGATATTGTCGTCGGGAAGGGTCCCCGTCCCGGCATCGGCATCGGCGGAAGGTCCGGCCACCTGCTCGTTCTCAGCGTTTTCCTCGCCTTCGAGCCAGCGCTCGATGTCTTCGACATCATCGGTCTCCACCTTGATCTTTACAAGATAGATCGCATCGGGTATCTCGATGGTAACCGCATAGAACGGAGTACCGTCCGGCTTCGTATAGCGGACCAGGTCCTGGAGCCAGTCGTTGTATCCCTTGGGGTATTTAGCGTTGAATGCGGAAGCGAGTTCTTCGGACATGTTCTCGTAACTCACCACGTGCCTTTTCTTGATATCCTGTGCCATAGTTCTTGTTTATGGGTACAATAATACGGCAAAAATCCGAATATGCAAGAATAAATCTACATTCTTTGCGGCAATTCTATTCCAAGAAGGTTCATGGCCTTTGCCAGAACCCCTGCAAGGGTGCCTGCAAGCGACAGGCGCATGTCGCGGGACTCGGCATCCGGCTCACGCAGGATGGGGGTTTCGTGGTAATACTGGTTGAACTCCTTGGCAAGGTCGTAGGCATACGCTGCGATGACCGCCGGCGAGAATCCGGCGGCAGCTTCGGCCACCTTCTGCGGATACTGGTCCAGCAGGCGTACAAGGCGTATCTCCTTGGGGCTCAGCTCCGCTCCGGTAAGGGCCGGTACGTATCCGAGTTCTCCCGCCTTGCGGAGTATCGAACAAATGCGGGCGTGAGTGTACTGGATGAAGGGTCCCGTATTACCGTTGAAGTCGATGGACTCCTTGGGATTGAAGAGCATCTTCTTCCTGGGATCGACCTTGAGAATGAAGTACTTGAGGGCGCCGAGGCCGATTACAGACCAGAGGCGGTCCTTCTCGGCTTCGTCCACGTCCTCGAGTTTTCCGGATTCTTCCGAAGTGGTGCGGGCCTCGCGGCGCATCTGCTCCATAAGGTCGTCCGCATCCACCACGGTCCCCTCGCGGGACTTCATCTTTCCGTCGGGCAGTTCCACCATTCCGTAAGACAGGTGGAAGATGCGCTCCGCCCAGTCGAAGCCGAGCTTTGCGAGCACCAGCTTCAGTACCTGGAAATGGTAGTTCTGTTCGTCGCCAACCACGTAGACGTGGGAATCCAGATTATATTCGGCGAAACGCCTTTCGGCCGTTCCGAGATCCTGTGTCATGTAAACGGACGTGCCGTCGGAGCGCAGCAGGAGCTTGCGGTCGAGCCCGTCCGCGGTGAGGTCGCACCATACGCTCCCGTCTGGATCGCGCTGGAACACACCCATATCAAGCCCCTTCTGCACCAGCTCCTTGCCAAGCAGATAGGTCTGGGACTCGTAATAAACCTTGTCGAAACTGATTCCCAGAGTCTTGTAGGTCTGCTCGAAGCCGGAAAGCACCCAGCCGTTCATCTTCTTCCAGAGGGCGCGCACTTCAGGGTCTCCCTGCTCCCACTTTACGAGCATTTCGTGCACAGCCTTCATGCAGGGGGCCTCTTTCTCGGCCTGTTCCTTATCCATTCCGCCGGCTACCAAAGCATCGACTTCCCTGCGAAGGATATCGTTGAAGGCCACATAGCAGTCTCCTACCAGATGGTCGCCCTTCTTGCCGGACGATTCAGGGGTTGCCCCGTCGAAGCACTGCTGCCACGCGTACATCGATTTGCAGATGTGCACTCCGCGGTCGTTCACAAGCGTAGCCTTGATGACTTCGTTGCCGGCGGCCGCGAGCAGACGGCTCACGGATTCTCCGAGAAGATTATTACGGACATGGCCCAGATGCAGGGGCTTGTTGGTATTGGGGGAAGAGAATTCCACCATTATCCTGCGTCCGGTGGGAGGAAGCTGCCCAAAGGAAGCGTCGGAAGTGACGGCCTCGAGAGCCTCCCGCCAGAAGAGGTTGGAAAAGCAGATGTTAAGGAAGCCCTTGACGCTGTTGAAAGCGCGGATTTCCGGGCAGTTCTCCAGCAGCCATGACCCTATGGCCTCACCGGTGGCATCCGGACTGCTGTGAGAGATACGCAAAAGAGGGAAAAGCACCAGGGTGCAGTCTCCCTCGAATTCCTTGCGGGTGAAGGTCACCTGAAGGGCGGACGGTTCAACGTCGGTATTGTACAGCGCCTTAACCGCAAGCGCAGCTTTGGAAGCGATGAATTGTTCCGGAGTCATGTCAGCCGAGGTAAGACTTGAGCAGTTTGCTTGCAGAAGGTTTCTTGAGCTTGCGCAAAGCCTTTTCCTTTATCTGGCGGACGCGTTCGCGGGTGAGGTCGAGGCGTTCGCCTATCTCCTCGAGTGTCATCTCCTGGCATCCTATGCCGAAGAAACTCTTGATTATCTCACGCTCGCGGACGGTAAGTATCTGCAGGGCTCGCTCGATCTCGATGCTGAGGGACTCGTGGGTAAGGCCCTTGTCCGCCATGGGACTGTCGTCGTTGGGCAGGATGTCCAGCAGGCTGTTGTCTTCACCCTCCACGAAGGGGGCGTCCACGCTCACATGACGGCCGCTCACGCGCATGGTATCGGCGATCTTGTCCTGAGGGATGTCTATCATCTCGGCCAGTTCGTCGGTAGACGGCTGACGCTCATGCTCCTGTTCGAATTTTCCGAGGGCCTTGTTGATCTTGTTCAGCGAACCCACCTGGTTGAGAGGAAGGCGCACTATCCTGGACTGCTCGGCAAGGGCCTGGAGTATGCTCTGACGTATCCACCACACGGCGTACGAAATGAACTTGAATCCGCGGGTTTCGTCGAATTTCTCGGCGGCCTTGATGAGTCCGAGGTTGCCCTCGTTGATAAGGTCCGGAAGGCTGAGGCCCTGGTTCTGGTACTGTTTCGCAACGGACACCACGAACCTCAGGTTGGCCCTGGTAAGTTTTTCGAGCGCTACGGGATCACCCTTGCGGATGCGCTGCGCGAGTTCCACTTCCTCTTCCGGCGACACCAGTTCCTCGCGTCCTATTTCCTGGAGATACTTGTCCAGCGAGGCGCTCTCGCGGTTGGTGATCGATTTTGTAATCTTAAGTTGTCTCATACGGTTTTATTCACCCTTTGCAAAGCCGAAGTAGCCGGACCTTCCCGCGGCGGTGACGCCTTCTACGAAGATTGCCCTCTTGCTCCGCTTGGCAATGTCAATTACATCCTGAGGTTTGGACACAGGCTGGTCGTTGACATAGAGGATGATGAACCCGTCGGATGCGCCCGCTTCCGCAAGCTTGGCGCTGCCGGCCGAAACTATCTCCACTCCCCTCTTGAGACCCAGGGCCGAGAGCTTCTCCTTGGAAGCCTCGCGGATTGAGCCGCCATAGAAGGCTACCGTACCGTCGTCGGAAAGGACGGTGCCAGTCTCCTGCATGGTTCCCTGGAATTCGACCTGGAGGGTCTTCTGCTTTCCGTCCCGGATGACGACGAGTTTCGCCTTGTCGCCGGGGTGGTAGGAATTGACCTTTTCCTGAAGTCCGGAAGGGGATTTAATGACGGTGGAGTCGACGGAAACGAGGATGTCTCCTTCCTTCACACCGGCCTTTTCGGCAGCCCCTCCCTTTGAAACCTCGTTAATATATACTCCTTCGAGCGAAGAAAGTTTCAATTCCTGTGCAACTTTTTCAGTAACAGGGCTCATGGTTACGCCGAGACGGGCGCGGCGGACGGCTCCGAAATCTATGAGGTCGCCGACTATCTTGCGGACGATATTGGACGGAACGGCGAACGAATATCCGGAATAGGCACCCGTCTGGGACACAATCGCGGTATTGATGCCCACGAGTTCACCGGCCTTGTTTACGAGGGCTCCTCCGGAGTTGCCCGGGTTGACGGCCGCATCGGTCTGGATGAACGACTCAATCTTGAACTCCCCGGACGTGTTGGGCATGCTGCGGCCCTTGGCGCTCACTATGCCGGCGGTAATGGTTCCGCGAAGCTCCTCGCCGAGAGGAGAACCTATGGCAAGCACCCACTCGCCCAGGCGCAGGCGGTCGGAATCCGCGAAAGGCACTATGGGCAGGCCCTCGGCGTCG
Source organism: uncultured Bacteroidales bacterium (assembly GCA_946187975.1). Classification (GTDB taxonomy): domain Bacteria; phylum Bacteroidota; class Bacteroidia; order Bacteroidales; family UBA932; genus Cryptobacteroides. The sequence goes on from CAMHTE010000001.1 coordinate 57,565, forward strand.
ATCTTTATAAGCGCCACATCCGTAGCCGGGTCGGCGCCTATCACCTTGGCCTCATACACCTTGTTGTTGTTCAGGGTTACTTCCACCTTGGTGGCTCCCTGCACGACATGGTTGTTGGTCACTATATATCCGTCCTGACGTATGATAACGCCGGACCCGCTGCCCTGCTGTTCGCGTTCCTGACTCTGGGGGAACTGGTCCCCGAAGAAGAACTTGAAGAAGGGGTCGATGTTATACTGCTGAGTGGTGCGGATCGTCACTTTTACGAACACCACGGCATCCACCGCCGACTCGGCCGCGTAGGTAAAATCGGGATAGTTGTCCTGTGCCAAATTGACAGTCCGGTATGCAGATCCGTCAATGGAATAGCTGGTGACGGGAGCGGAGTCGGAAGAATCTGGAACTACGGCACTGGCGACGCCGAATGCGGTCAATCCGCCCAGAAGTACGGATGCGATAATGGTAAGCATATTTTTATTCATATCGGTTTTTTGTTTTTATTCCGGTTTTGGTACAACCGGGTGTCAAAAAATCAAAAGATATGCCAAATTCTCACCTTATTTTTATATATTTGCATCTGATATAGAAGACGATAAAAATAGAGATATGGAATTCAACATTTCAAGCGCAGAATTGCTTTCAGCGATAGTGGACGTGTCCAAGGCCATCCCCGCCAAGACGCCCCTTCCCATACTGGAAAACTTCCTCTTCGTCCTCAAGGACGGAAAGCTCGAAATCACCGCATCCGACCAGGAACTCACCCTCCGCACCATAATCAACGTGGAGAGTTCCAAGGAAGACGGAAGCATCGCGGTTCCCGCCAGGCAGCTAATCGATCTCTTCAAGGCCCTGCCCGATCAGCCCGTTACCATACGCACCACCTCCGATTCCTCGTTCGAATGCGTCTGGAGCAACGGTAACTCCGCGCTGCCCTATTTCCCCGCCGAAGACTATCCCGACATCAGCAGCACCGGCGAAGACGCCATCAGCGTCAGCTTCCCTGCTTCCAGCCTCGTGGACGGCATTAACAGCACAATATATGCAACGGCAGACGATGAGATGCGTCCCGCTATGAACGGTATCTTCTTCGATATCGCTCCCGGTTCCACCACCCTGGTGGCATCCGACTCGCACAAGCTAATCTGCTTCACCACCGACGATGTAAAGGCAGAGCAGGCGGCCTCCTTCATCCTTCACAAAAAGCCCGCTGGAGTTCTCAAGAGCATAGTGGACAAGGAAGACGGAGACGTGCTCGTCACCTTCGACAGCACCACCGTGGTGTTCTCGTTCGCACAGACCATGATGGTCTGCAGGCTCGTGGTCGGCCGCTATCCCAAGTACCGCGACGTTATTCCCCAGAATAACGCCAACATACTCAAGATCGACCGCATGCAGCTGCTCAACACGGTCCGCCGCGTGGCAGTCTGCGCCAACAAGGCCTCCAACCACATCAAGTTCGAACTCAAGCCCGGACAGATCGAGATTACCGCTCAGGATCTCGGCTTCGCCATCGCGGCATACGAAAAGCTCCCCTGCGACTACAGCGGAGACGAACTCGCGATTGGCTTCAAGTCGTCGTTCGTGGCGGACATCCTGGCCAACATGACCTGCGAGACCGTCGTGATCAAGTTTGCCGACGCCCGCAGGGCGGCACTCATCGTTCCTTCGGAAGAGGAGGCCGTAAGCGAGAAAGTCTGCGGCATACTGATGCCGATAATGGTTTCATAACAGCATCCAAACATGGAACTTGACTTAAAGAGGCCTTTGCTTTTCTTCGATATCGAGAGTACGGGCCTCAATATCGTTTCCGACTCGATCATAGAGCTCAGTTTCGTCAAAGTGTTTCCGGGGCGCAGCGAGCCGGAGGTTAAAACATGGAAGATCCGCCCCTGGGACTATGAGCACAACTGCCAGCGTCACATCAACGAAGAGGCCTCCAAGGTCAACGGCGTAAAGGACGAAGACCTGCGCAACTGCCCGCTGTTCATCAACGTGGCGGCGGAAGTCGCGGAATGGCTGAACGACAGCGACCTCGCAGGGTTCAACTCGGCGAAGTTCGACCTGCCCATGCTGGCCGAGGAATTTGAGCGCGTAAAGGCATATTGCCGTCAGCGCATGGCCGATCCGCGTGCACCCCAGGCTGGGAAGGACGAGGCGAAACAGTTGTTGGAAAAGGTCCAGGTCGACCTTCACGCCCCCCTTATGGTAGACGTCCAGAACATCTATCATACGATGGAGCCCCGCAACCTGCGCGCGGCCTACCGCTTCTATTGCGGCGGCGAGGACTTCGAGAACGCCCATGCCGCCGAGGCCGATACGCTTGCCACCTTCCAGGTGCTAAAGGCCCAGCTCGACCGTTACAGCGAGCCCGATAAATATCGCGAACAGGTACTTAAGAACGACGTTAAGTCGCTTGCCGCCTTCGTCGGCAGAAAGTACGTCGACTTTTCCGGACACCTCATTTACGACGACAAAGGCGAAGTCCTGATCAACTTCGGAAAATACAAGGGTCGCAGTGCACGCGAGGTATGGCAGTCCGATCCCGGATATTTCCGATGGGTCCAGGACGGCAGTTTCACCCTCGACACCAAGGATCAGTTCGCCAAATTGGACAAGGAGTTCCGAAAGGAAGCGGACGAAGCCCGCAAGCGCCCCGCAACAGGCGACGAACTACGCGGCCTTCAGGAAAAGTTCAACGGAAAACTGTTCTGACCTTACTCCATGCGACTCATTCCGATATATACCTGGAACAAGGGTATACGTAATTTCAACCTCCGTAGGAAGGCTTTTTTCAAGCAGCCATGGGCACAGGGAGTAATCCTTCTTGCATGCGTGGTGATTGCCATGCTGCTGGCGAACCTGCCGTTCACCAAAGAATGGTACCATACTTTCCTGAACACATCCTTCACGCTCAACTTCACCACCCCGGACGGAGGCACGTCCATAAGCTTCCCCCGCAACATGACCGTCGAGAAGTTCATCAACGACGTGCTCATGATGGTATTTTTCTTTACCGTAGGGCTGGAAATCCGGCGCGAAGTCGCCTTCGGCGAACTCTCTTCTCCCCGGAAGGCACTGATGCCGGTACTGGCGGCCTTCGGAGGAGTGGTGTTTCCCGCGCTCATTTTCACTGCAATCAACCACGACACTGCAGCTGCGTCCGGATGGGGTATCCCGACAGCTACCGACATAGCCTTCGCCGTATGCATACTGTCCGTCCTGGGCAATAAGGTACCGGTGTCGCTGAAGGTGTTCCTCACCGCACTGGCGATAGCGGATGACCTCATAGCCATACTAGTAGTGGCCTTATTCTACGGAGGTAGCATCCAATTAAACCTGCTTGCCATCGCGGTGGCAGTAATCCTATTCACCCTCCTTCTGCGGAGGCTCGGCGAGAAGCGGCTCTTCCCCTACCTCCTGCTCGCCCTGATAGTCTGGGCCCTGTTCTACTATTCCGGCATACATGCCACCATGTCCGGAGTGGTGATGGCCTTCCTTATTCCGAATACCAGCCGCTACAACAAGAGCCAGTTCCTGCACAAGTGGGACCTGTACAACAGGCGCTTCCATGAATATGCCGACGTACCCTCCACTTCGTACCCCAACGGGCCGCAGCGGCACTGCATTAAAAAACTGGAATCGATAGGAAAGGGCTCCATGGAGATGACATACAGGCTGGAAGATTCGCTCTCGCACTTCGTCAACTTCGTAATAATGCCCGTTTTCGCCCTTGCGAATGCCGGAGTGGCGATTACAGACCCGGCGTATTTCAACGTATTCAACTATACCCCCGGACTCGGGAGCGTAAGTATGGGAGTATTTCTGGGACTTCTGCTCGGAAAACCTATCGGGATCACACTCATTAGCTGGATTGCCGTCAAGGCCAAAGCAGGAGAGATGCCTTCCGGCGCCACATGGCCCATGTTCTTTGCGGTCGCCTGCCTCGGAGGCATAGGATTCACCATGTCTATCTTCGTCGATACCCTGTCGTTCGGCGACCTCGCCCCCGGAATGATGCACCAGTTCAGGGATGCCGGCAAGATAGCCGTGCTACTGGGCTCCGTCTGCGCCGGCCTGCTTGGTACGGTACTGGTTAATTTGGTGCACGCTTCGCAGAATCGCAAAAAATAATTATATTTGCATCCCCGTCCCGGAGGACGGTAAGCCACTTTAGCTCAGCGGTAGAGCAGCGCATTCGTAACGCGCAGGTCGGGAGTTCAAATCTGCCAAGTGGCTCTTTCAGAACCGGCGGTGACCAAAAGTGTTGGCCACCGCCGTTCTGTTTGCAAAAACGGCCATTTTTGCAAACGGACCTTCGAAAAAAACGTTACCAAGTATACGTTTCGGGTACGTCGAAGTCCTGAAGGTTTCCATCGCCGGAAATCCCCTCCGTCGTATCTATATAAGACGACTGTGTGACTTCGAACGGCTTGGCAACTGCATTCGAGACTGCCTCCCTTATTGCGGATCGCTCCTTTGGACCATAGCTGTATTGGGCGGGTGCCCAGAGGACATTTGCAGGATCAGTCCCCCGAAGAACAGCCGCCCAGGTAAGTCCGGCGATATAACGCCCGACATCATAAGACAAATGGTATCCGTCCCTGGTCAGAGTGTCTCCGTACAGGCTCGTCCGAAGATTCTGCACAGCGGTACCGGATGGTATTATTCCTGAGAAGACCGAATTGGGAACAATCACCGACTGGACCGTCGATACGATGGCGTTGTACATCTGCATCTGATCGGACCCATAATTGGGGAACTCCTTGTGCGAAGAATTGGACTGGTACGCCCATGTCATATGCCAGAGTATCCTGGCATCCGGACAATGCTGCCTGACTATGCCGACTATGTTATCCAGATATGGATTGTATGTCCCCGGAAGCCCCGATGAACCGCTTGCCTGCTGTATGGTTATATAATCCCAGTCCCTCTCGTCCAGTGCGGTCAGAGGAGCGGCCGAGGTTGTTTTTGTCCATGAGCCGGAGGTGTTTTCGTAATAAGTGTATGCACCATCGTTCGCCAGGAAATGGTTCGAATGGGTTTCAAGGGTACAGCCTCCGATATAAAGGTTCCCTAGGACTATCCCTGTAGCCCCGTCAGATGCAAGTATATCGTACAGATACTGCATGGCATCTACGGAGAAACTGTTCCCGATTGCCAGGACACTCATGCCACCGTTGATGTATTCGGGTGCCGCCGTAAGAGAGAGACTGTTTGTACTCTGCGCCGTATTGTCCAATGTGCCGTCAAGAGGTGCATATATTTCAAGCGACGACTTGAGCATCCTGCCTTCCTGCAAAGCCTGCATTTCCTCTGCATTCATTCCGCTACGCCAGAAGAACAATTCGCGCACGGATATGTCTGACGACGCACTGCCAAGCCAGAAAGCGCCTGGAGCCAACCGCTCGGAAAGAGAGCCTTGCAAGAGACCGTCCACATACAGGTAAGTCTTTCCCTGAGCATAAAAGTGCGATATGGATATCTGGTGCCATTGTCCGTCCCCTACCGGCGTCGTGCAGGCAAATCCATCATAAAACAGTTTTCCTGCATTTGAAACATACAAATTGCGTGAGAAGCCGTCGCCGTCTATTTCCATCACCTGTCCCCTGGCAGATGTCCTCATTCCGAAAGATAAAGTGAACGGATGCACGGCGCCTTGTGGCTTAAAATGCACAGCCGAACCGGCAGGGAGTGACATTCCTTCACTTATATGGCGATGTGGGGGTTCTTTGCCGGCATGCAGCGCATCAAAAAGTGAAGGGACAACGGCCAATGCCATTTCCCTGTGTCCCGCATCGTTCGGGTGTGAAGCGTCCGCATAATATCCTTCCATCCATTTGCCATTACCGGCATCGATGGCTCCCATGAGGTTTACTGAAGGGACGTCCCACTGCTGTATGTCGAGATTTATCTTCCGGATCCAGGAATAGTGTGCTTCCGTATATGTGCCCTTGGCATAATTCCCGGTCACAATAACCTGTTTGCCTTCCGCAAGGGCAGTCTTGACAAAACTGTCGTCATTCAGATAAACCCTGTTCTCCCATTGCTCATAAAGTGCGCGACGCGCATCTTCACTAGAGGCCGAGGCAAGTCCCTCATTCCCAAGGGAAAGGGCTATTATGAGTGTCTTGCCGCCGTCCACGGTCTGTTCATCGAAGCGTTGCGACAGTTTTGTGGTTTCATCCCCGGGAACTGACAGATTCGATATGTACCATGGCAACGGGCTTTGCGTTGCGAGTATTGCGCCCAACTGCCGGATATAACCGTTTTTCTCCGTAGCACCCTGCCCCCATGGAACGGAAGAGCCCATGACCGTAATGCGGTACGGATCCAATTCCCCGCTATGAGTGACATCAAAGTTATACGAACGCAAATCCAAGGTAACATCATATTCCCCCGGATTGATACGTACCACTTCCGTCTCTCCCGCACTGGCAGGGGCGATGCTCCGGCGTGTACCGGAAATGCGTTCAAACGCAGGATACCAGGAGCCTTCCCTGGTAAAAGAAAAGGATAGTGACCGGTCATATATAGGAAGACCGTCAGCATCAAACACAAGGTTGGTCCCGGAATACACGCCGTGCCCTTTGTATTCCAGACGCGCCCCCATGGTATTGCTTATACTCTTGAGTGCCGTCCCCTGCACCAACATTATCGGCATCGGAGTGAAATTGCACGTCCGGGAATCGAAGTCCACTTCCAGCCACGCAGGGCCGTCTACAGGAGATGGATACTCAAATGAAAAAGTGTCTCCGTTTCCGGTGGTTCCGGACATGGTTACATCCGTAGCGGTAAAGCATGACACTCCGGCAAAGACATGCCCGGTTTCAGAAAGCCGCCTCATCCCGAATGTTTCTTCAGAAGAAGTTACCTGCAATGAAACAGGAAAGATTTCGGGTATTTCCACCTGTACGGGGGGATCGGGATCCACCGGAGGTTCGACAGATGTCACTTTCCCCGGAGACTCCGGATTTTCACTTTTGCAGGCTGTCGGAACGAGGAGTAAACATATTGCAATTATACTGAAAAGACGCTTCATATCATTTGTTCTATTGTTCAAGCCAGGTACCCAGTTCGCTGTATATTTTTTCTGCGATGAAGGCCATCGCTTCGGAAGACGGGTGACAACCGGCGCCGGTTTCAGGATTATAGTCGTGCTTTGGCATGTATGTCTGGTCATTAAATCCGTTAACCTGAAGCAAATCAACTGTTTTTGCGCCATAATGCGCAGCCGCTTTAAGGATGGACTGTTCCACTGCTTCCGACAGATAGTCACCTATGATACACACAACCTTGCATTTGGGATAACGCTCACGTATCTGGCACAGGAGTTTGGCATATGCCTCGCAGAAAGATGCATCGGGCAGGGCATTAACCTCCTGACGCGTCGAAGCCGCATCGGCAGTGGCAAAAACGCCCGCAAGATCAGCATCGGACGGGATACCGGCCAGTTTAGTAGTTGGAGACCCCGGGAACAGCGGGTCGGCATTGTGCCCCCAGTCGTTCGTTCCTCCGTGAATCAGGATAATGTCCGGACGACCCATACCTCCACATTCCACAAAACGCGTCACATAATCGTGTCCATACCATGCCGGGACGGTGGAGCCGTAACGCTTCTGCAGGTTTTCCTCCGTAGTATGGGTGACCGCCGAGCCGGAAAAGGCAATATTCATATCCAAAGTAGCATCCTGCATGTGGTCATATATAAGGCGGTACCACCAGGTTTCATCAACCAAAGTAAGAGTCCCGTCCTTGGCCGGATAATGCGTTGCATACCCGGAAGGTATCCAGCCACGGAAAGTGGAAATAGAATCGCCTATCACGCTCACGCGTTTTTTGGCCTTGGGTTTGATATTCGGGTCCCCGGGCAAGTCGGCGGGGACAGGCAGGCCATCCGTACCGGCTATCCACTGTACTCCGTCAGCGTGCGGTTGCAGAAGTGCAAGCAGGGTTCCATCGGAGAAAGATGATGTGGGAAGACTTCCGCAGCCCTGCTCCGTTGCATTGGAATCGCCTGTACCGAGTTTTATTCCCTCGTCACACCAGCATCGGAGTACGGACGTAACACCCGTGGAACGACAATAGATGCCACCGTAGTAGTCGTAGCCTGATATGGAAGAGACCATTTCGTTCTGCGAAAACATATTAGCCGACGTGACGGTGCTGTAGGAATTGCGGAAAACGACTTTCCCGCTTTTGCAATTCTGGAAAGCAACAAGACCGGAAATAGCTCCGTTGTTTCCGTCCGAGATTGTCTGTATAAACGAGGGATTGCTGCAGCAGTCCGTAACTACCAGTTGGTTGTTGCCGTGTGACCAGCCTATTATCCCCCCTATAAGCGAATACAAGTTGCTGCCACCGTTGTTCCCGGTCGCTGTCAATTCTGCTCCACGAACCGCACATCCCCGTACAGTGACCGGCTGCACCGCATTGGGCAGGCCTGAAGCGCCCACGTAACCGACTATGCCACCCACGGCATACTGTCCTTTGATTACACCGTAGGAAGCACAGAGTTCAATGTTTATTTCATCAACCGGCAAAGCGCCTCCAACCATACCTCCGGCGAAGTATTTGTCGCATCCTATCATTGCATAACTGCCAAGGACGCATTTTTCCAAACGCCCGCCTTCCATCCTCCCTACTATTCCCCCCTGGAAATACCCTGCCGCCGTCAGGTTTCCTTCAAAACTGCAACCGCTCACAAGGGATTCCTTTCCTCTAAGCATGCCAATGAGGCCGCCGTTGATATGATAATAGACGTTGACCGTATTTTCCTTGAGGAAGTGACAGTCCAGTACACGTGAATCCTCCACATAACCGAACAGGCCTCCCCCGTACATACCATAAACCGTCACATCACCATCAAGTGTGCAATTCTTGACAGTACAGCAAGAAAGCCATCCGGCAAGTCCACCACTGTATCCTTCGTTATTGCTGCCAAGGACATTGAGGCCCATGGTATATTGACGGATTTTCCCGC
>CAMHTE010000002.1 GCA_946187975.1 uncultured Bacteroidales bacterium
GCCACGTACATACCGTAGTCGCGTATCTTCTCGGCGTCGGCGATCTGGTCGTCGTTCATGCCCACTTCCCAGTACCAGTTGGCGCGATGCACGGGCTCCACGGTCTCCTCGTCCAGATGCAGGCCCCAGTCGAGGCTGTCGGGGAAGGTGCTCGGGGTATTCCAGTCCTCGCAGTACCATTCTATGCTCACTCCCATGGTGAAGGCGTCCGCCTTTTCGGGGGCCAGGCTCTCGCCGAACTCGCTCCTGGCTTCACGTCCCATCATGGTACGGGCGCCTGCGAGCACCGCCAGGTGCGCATCTCCCGTACAGTCGGAGAAAAGCTTCCCGCTGATGCGGATACGGTCCTGCCTGATGGCTTCCACCGCTTCCACGGCGACAATCTTCCCGTCGGCCATTTCAACCTTGTCGACGGTATATCCGGCAAAGAGAGTAATGTTGGGCTCGGCCGCTATCACGTCCCACTTTTTCCAGTCCTGGTAGTGGTGGGCTCCGCGGGCGTTGCCGAAGCGGTCGGGACCTATCTCATTAAGGATGTATCCCAGTGAGGGATAAGGATTTACATTGATCTGTCCACCAAGGCCAACCCTCACCTCCGAGGAGTTGTTGCCTCCAAGGATGTAGCGGTCCTGGATGAGGGCGACTTTACTGCCGAAACGGGCGGCCGCAATTGCGGCGCAGAGGCCGGACATGCCGGCGCCGACTATCACGAAATCGAAGGAACCACGGTCCTGCGCCGGCTGGGGAAGGAGCTGCGCCCGGAGGGCCCGGTAGTCCTCGAGGCTGTCGCCGGGGGCTTCTCCCGAAGTGGTAAGAAGAATGGCGTCGCAGCGGCCGTCGAGACCGGTAAGATCGTGCAGTGCCAGCTCGTGACTTCCTGCAGCAAGCTCATAGGTCCCACCCTTCTGCCAGTACCAGGCCGCTCGTTTCGCGCGGGCGTCGGGGCTTGTGTCGGATTTGTCCCCTTCCTTGCCGACGCCGAATTCCGCAGGGTCGGCCTTGCCGTCCACCAGCACCTGGAACCTGCCGGGAGTCTTTCCTTCGCTCCAGAAGGCAGTCCAGTTCTTGGTACGTACCCAGAGGGTGTATCTGCCGGGTTTTGGAAGTTTTACGGATGTGTGCGCGTCCTTTTTGAGGGGTTCTCCAAGGCCGTGAGCCAGAAGGTAGCTGGAGCCCATCTGCAGCACGAACTGCTGCTCCACAGTCCAGTCGCCAAGGTCGTCGAAGCGGGTGGCGAGGACCAAAAGGGTATCGTTCAGTGTCATTGTCCGATGCTTGAAATATATCAGTTACAAATATAGCATTTTTTTTTCGTGAGTATCCTGCGTAACGGTTGCGAAAGACGATTAATAATAGTAACTTTGCCTATTTGGAAGCAGATACTCCTCAGTCCTATGATAAGAAAGATATACACGCTGTTTTTTGCCCTGTTCCTGTCCGGATCCATTGCCTTCGCAGGGCAGCCTCTCAAGCTTGTCGCGCATTGCGGCGGCCGCGAGGTAGGGGAGAATGTGCTGGAGGCTTTCGAGGAGAGCTACCGCCAGGGCATTCCCGGTTATGAGACGGATATACGCATGACTAAGGACGGCGTACTTGTAATCAACCACGACAGCAAACTCGGGCGCGTCTGCGGCAGGGACGACCTTGCCATCGAGACCGTTACCCTCGAGGAGCTCATGGCCCTGCCCAGGAAGGACGGACGCAGTTTCATGACCCTCGATACCCTGCTGGATTTCTTCGAAGGGAAGTCCGGCGTGTACGTGGAGTTCGAGATGAAGACCCGCCCTTACGACCTCATCCCTCAGAGCAGGATGGAGGAGTATTGTGACAAGCTGTACAAGGCGGTTACTTCGCGTATGCCCGCTGATGCTGACTACGTATTCAGTTCCGGTGATGTCCGCCCGCTCAAGTATATGCAGCAGGCCTTCCCCGGGGTGAAGATGATGTATATTACCGACGATCCGGTGTGTGACGCGTCCATCTACATCTGCTCCAAGGTCCTCTGTGTGGGGCAGCTGGCCGCCAAGCTTGACGGTACCAGTCGGAAAGCGGTCGAAGAGGCTCATCGCCAGGGTCTCCGGGTCAACGTTTACACCGGCAAGACCATAGACGACGCCGTGCTGGCAGCATATCTGGGAGCCGATTATCATTGCACTAACGTGCCGTATGCGGTACAGGACTTTTTTAAGAAAAACAATATCAACCAATGAAGAATTACAATATAGCCATAGCCGGAGCGCTTTTCTGCATGCTGCTTTCCGGATGCTGCCGCGGACCGCACAGGCCCCTTCCCCGGCTGGAGATGGAGATGAACTCTTTCGAGGACCTGCAGTACAAATGGAACACGCAGGGATGCGCCGTTTACGGCGATCAGTTTTTTTCCCTTCATAACACGGGTATCTGCGTGGTGTTCGACCTTGCAAAGAAGGAGCTGCTGGCGCAGTTCCCCCTGGCTTCGTTCGGCGAGAACAATCATGCCAACACCGCTTTCTTCGGCACCCAGCGCTATGCTGAGGACGATCCCTACCCTCTATTTTACGTGTCGCAGTGCAAGTCCCTGCCTGTTACGGAAATAGGTCGTCCCGAGACCGACAGCCTCGGCAGGCTCTGCTTCGTGGAAAGGGTGCTCACTGATGCGGCCGGCGTTCCTTGCGGCACCCAGCTTGTCCAGATCCTGAACCCCGTTTTCGACGGCTTCAGTTCCAGCCTGTGGATTGCTGACGTAAATGATCCTGAGTATATCTGGTGTTTCGGCAACTGTTCCGGCAACCGTCTTCCCGACAATCACATAGTGATGCGCAAGTTCGCCTTCCCCAAATATTCCCCGGACCAGTTCGTGGTAGATATGAAGGAGGAGGACGTACTGGACAAGTTCGCTCTTGACGAGTGCCTTCCCGAGGGTGTGCGCGGCCCGCAGAACTGCACGCTCCAGGGAGGATGCATAGACAAGGGCATTCTCTACCTTCCGGTCGGAACCGGCATGAAGTTCCCTGCGGAATTCTTCATCTTCGACCTGAATCCCCGTTTCCGCGACGGCGAACACTATCACTATGCGCATTTCGATTACACGGACGTAACGCCGTACGAACCCGAGGACATTGACGTATGGGGCGACCGTTTGGTGTTCCACGTCAACAACATATACGATAAGGACAACCGCATTTACAGTTTCCCGCTAAAGGAGATGAGACGCTCGCTGCACGGGAAGCGCTAATATAACAGACTCATTATGAGCGCAGTTACAGGAAAGATATCCCAGATAATAGGTCCTGTGGTGGACGTTCACTTCGCCCTGACTAAGGACAGTGAAGACGCCCTTCCTCCCATCCACGAGGCCCTGGAGGTCATACGCCCGGGCGAAGGTCCGCTGATTGTCGAGGTTCAGCAGCACATAGGCGAGGATACTGTGCGTTGCGTGGCTATGGATTCGACCGACGGACTGCGACGTTCCATGGAAGTGCGCAGCACCGGATCACCGGTATGCATGCCTTCGGGCGCCCAGATACGCGGCCGCGTCATGAATGTGACGGGAGGTACCATCGACGGGCTCGGCCCCCTCGACCGTGAGGGCAGCTTGCCCATACACCGTGAGCCGCCCAAGTTCGAGGACCTGGCCACTTCGCAGGAAGTGCTGTTTACCGGCATCAAGGTCATCGACCTGCTGGAGCCCTATCTCAAGGGTGGTAAGATCGGCCTTTTCGGAGGCGCCGGCGTGGGTAAGACCGTGCTCATCAAGGAACTCATCAACAACATAGCGAAGAAGCACAACGGATTCAGCGTCTTCGCCGGAGTTGGAGAGCGTACCCGCGAGGGTAACGACCTCCTCCGGGAGATGATAGAATCGGGTGTTATCCGCTATGGCGAAGAGTTCGACAAGGCCATGAAGGAGGGGAAGTGGGACCTTTCGAAGGTTGACCGCAAGGCGCTGGCGCAGAGCCAGGTAGCTATGGTGTTCGGACAGATGAACGAGCCCCCGGGAGCGCGTAGCAGCGTGGCTCTCAGCGGGCTCACGCTGGCGGAAAGTTTCCGCGACAGCACCGAACCCGGCAGCCCGAAGGACATACTCTTCTTCATTGATAATATCTTCCGATTCACCCAGGCGGGGTCGGAGGTGAGCGCGCTCCTCGGGCGCATGCCTTCGGCGGTAGGTTATCAGCCCACCCTCGCCACCGAGATGGGCCAGATGCAGGAACGCATCACTTCCACAAAGAACGGTTCCATCACCAGCGTCCAGGCCGTATATGTGCCTGCCGACGACCTTACGGACCCGGCTCCGGCCACTACCTTCAGCCATCTGGACGCCACCACGGTGCTCAGCCGTAAGATTACGGCCCTGGGCATATACCCTGCGGTGGATCCGCTCGAGTCCACCTCGCGCATACTCGATCCCAACATCGTTGGCAAGGCCCATTACGAAACAGCCCAGCGCGTAAAGCAGATACTCCAGCGCAACAAGGAACTGCAGGATATCATAGCCATCCTCGGCATGGACGAGCTTTCCGACGAGGACAAGCTGACCGTCAACCGCGCCCGCCGCGTGCAGCGCTTCCTCAGCCAGCCTTTCAGCGTGGCGGAGCAGTTCACCGGCGTACCAGGAGTGATGGTGGACATCGAAGATACCATCAAGGGATTCAACATGATACTCGACGGCGAGTGCGACTACCTCCCCGAGCAGGCCTTCCTCAACGTGGGGACCATCGAGGACGCAATCGCCAAGGGCGAAAAGATACTTGCACAGGCTAAATGATCCTTCAAATCCTCACACCGGTCTCCGTAGAGAAGCACCAGGCGGAAGCAGTCTTCCTGCCCGGCGCGTCCGGTGCATTTGAGGTACTCCCGGGTCATGCCCCCATCATTTCCGCCCTGGAGGCCGGCCTGGTCCGCTGGCGCGATGCCGGCAAGGAGGAGTCGCTTCCCTTGAGTGGAGGTATGGCAATGGTCCGTAACGACGTCATAACCGTTTGTATAGAGGGATGAGGAGATTCGCGCTCATAGTGCTATTGCTGATGCTTGCTGCGCAGTTTTTCACTGCTGCCGCACAGGCGCTTTCGTCGCCTGCCCAGCAGGCTGAGCCTCTGCCGGAAGCGGGCCTCTCTCCTGATCTTTCGCCCGCGGAGGCAGAGGATCAGACTCCGGAGCCCTCGGAAGCGGGCGAGGAAGGCCTCGATGTTGGCGAGGTTATCTTCGGCCACGTGCTGGACGCGTACGAATGGCACATCACTGAATGGCGCGGCCGTTCCATAGCCATCTATCTCCCCGTAATTATCTACGACGGCGGATGGCACTGCTTCAGCTCTAAGCATATACTCGAAAGCGGAGAGTACGGAGACTGGCACATTGCCGCCGAGGGGGAGCCCAACGAAGGAAAGATCGTGCGCGTGGACGGTTCCCGTCCCTTCGACATCTCAATAACCAAGAACGTCCTTTCGCTAATGATCAGCGCGCTGCTGCTTCTGCTTATAGTGCTGATAACAGCCCGCTGGTACCGCCGCCACGACGTTCTAAAGGAGAGTCCCACCGGTCTTGCGGCACTGATGGAGCCGCTGGTGATGATGGTCCACGACATGGCACGCGAGAATATCGGTCCCGACTACAGGCGCTATTCTCCCTATCTCATCATGGCCTTCCTCTTCATTCTCCTCAACAACTTCCTCGGCATCATACCCTTCTTCCCCGGAGGGGCCAATCTCACCGGAAACATCGCCTGCACGCTGGTGCTGGCCCTCTTTACCTTCTTTACGGTGAACTTCACGGGCACGAAGCATTACTATAAGGACATATTCAATCCGGACGTTCCGGGCTTCCTCAAGCCCATCATGGCCGTGATCGAGGTGTTCGGCGCCCTGGTAAAGCCCCTGTCGCTCACCATACGACTGTTTGCGAATATGTTGGCCGGCCACATACAACTGCTGTGCATGGTCTGCATAATCTTCATAATGGCCAAGTACGGCCCCGCGATGACGGGAGGCGCCACGGTCATAACCCTGGTCTTCGGCATTTTCCTGGATGCGCTGGAGCTCCTCATATCCTTCATCCAGGCTTACATTTTTACTATGCTCTCGTCCATTTACATCGGAATGGCCCGGCAGCATGCAGAATAATCACTTAAAAACCATATCGTTATGTTAGCAACTATTTTACTTCAGGCAATCGCAGGTGCGGCTCTCGGAAAGTTCGGAGCTGCCCTCGGAGCTGCCCTCGCAGCTTTTGCTGCAGGGTACGGAATCGGCAAGGTCGGTACTTCCGCCATGGAGGCCATCGCACGTCAGCCGGAATCGGCCGGTAACATCCGTTCCAGCATGATTATCGTCGCAGGTATGATCGAAGGAGCCGCCCTGCTCGGCATCATCGTCTGCCTGCTCGTCGTAGTTCTCAACTGATGAGCCTAATTACACCCGATACGGGCCTTCTTTTCTGGATGGTCCTCATCTTTGGTTTAGTATTCTTCATACTTGCCAAATGGGGATTCCCTGCCATAACCAGCATGGTCGATAAGCGTAACGAGCATATCCGCGAGTCGTTGAGGCTTGCAGAAGAGGCGCGCAAACGCATGGAAGACCTTTCCAAGGAGCAGGAGGCCCTTATCATGGAAACCCGTCAGGAGCAGGGACGCATACTCAAGGAAGCCGACCGTGCCCGTGGCGAGATTATTTCCAAGGCCAAGGCTGAGGCCGAAGCCCAGACAGCCGCCATGATAGGCAAGGCCAGGGAGCAGATTGAGGCCGAGCGCGAAATCGCCATGCGTGAGATGCGCCGTCAGGTGGCCCTGATTTCCGTCGAAGTGGCCGGCAAGGTGCTGGGTGCCAAGCTCGAATCGGACAAGGAGCAGCAAGCCCTCGTGGATCGTTTCGTAAACGAGATGGCCGACTCCAGATCCGGAGAAATGAAGAATTAGGGACGTATGAATACTGGGGTAGTTTCGTCGAGGTATGCACGGGCCCTTCTGCTGATGGTGCAGGAGAACGGCCACGGCGAGCGCGTCTTCGCTCAGGCGAGGGCGCTGCTTGACCCGTCGGGCGAAATTCCCTCCGGACTCGAGCCGGAACTTGAGAGGCTGGTGCTCGTGCTGCGCAGGAACAGGCGCGAGGATTACCTTAAGTTCGTGCTGGCGGCCTTCATCCGACAGTATTGCGAGGCGGAGAATATCTGCCTGGCTCACGTCACTTCCTGCATCCCTTCCGGGGAGCTCGCCTCCCGGGTAAAGGATATCCTGGCTTCCGGCACCGGAAAGAGGGTGCTGGTGGAGGAGACGGTCGATCCCGCCCTTATCGGGGGATTCGTCGTCGAGGCGGGCGACATGGTGCTGGACGCGAGTGTCCGCAGCAGGCTTGCGACCATAAGGCGCCAGTTTGAACAAAAGAACAAAAGAATTATCTGAGATGGCTTCAGACAATATCAAGGCAAGCGAAATATCGGAGATACTGCTTGCACAGCTTAAGGACATCGACACCTCCCTGCATTTCGAGGAGACAGGCAGCGTGTTGCAGGTCAGCGACGGCGTTGCCCGCATTTATGGCCTGGTGAACGCCGAGGCCGGGGAACTCCTGGAATTCGATTCGGGGGTGAAGGCGGTCGTGATGAACCTGGAGGAAGACAATGTCGGCGCAGTGCTCCTGGGTCCTACCGATCTGGTAAAGGAGGGAATGACCGTCCGTCGTCTCGGGCGCATTGCTTCCATCGACGTCGGAGAGAAGATGCTCGGCCGCGTGGTGAACCCCCTCGGCGAGCCTCTGGATGGGCAAGGCCCGGTATCGGGAGACCTGGTACGGATGCCGCTCGAGCGCAAAGCTCCGGGCGTGATTTTCCGCGAACCGGTTACCCAACCCCTGCAGACAGGTCTGAAGGCCATCGATTCCATGATTCCCATAGGCCGCGGTCAGCGCGAACTCTTAATTGGTGACCGCCAGACGGGTAAGACCGCACTGGCGATAGACACCATAATCAACCAGCGCAGCGGCTTCCTCAATGGCGATCCGGTTTACTGCATCTACGTGGCTATAGGGCAGAAGGGCTCCACGGTCGCATCCATAGTGGAAACTCTGCGTTCGCACGGCGCAATGGACTACACTATCGTAGTGGCAGCAACTGCTGCGGATCCGGCTGCGCTTCAGTACTTCGCTCCATTCGCCGGAGCTGCGATAGGGGAGTATTTCCGCGACACCGGACGTCATGCCCTGGTGATTTACGACGACCTCAGCAAGCAGGCCGTGGCTTATCGCGAGGTATCGCTCATCCTCCGCCGTCCTTCCGGGCGCGAAGCCTATCCGGGCGACGTGTTCTACCTCCACAGCCGCCTGCTGGAAAGGGCAGCCAAGATTATAGGCCAGCAGGAAGTCGCCGAACAGATGAACGACCTCCCCGAGGCCCTGCGCGGAAAGGTCCGTGCCGGCGGTTCGCTCACTGCCCTGCCTCTTATCGAAACCCAGGCCGGGGACGTATCGGCGTACATTCCTACCAATGTGATTTCAATCACCGACGGCCAGATTTATCTCGACGGCAACCTCTTCAACCAGGGCTTCCGTCCCGCAATCGACGTGGGTATCTCGGTTTCGCGTGTCGGCGGAGCAGCACAGGTTAAGAGCATGAAGAAGGTGGCCGGTACCCTCAAGATCGATCAGGCCCAGTACGGCGAGCTCGAAGCGTTCAGCAAATTCTCCTCCGACATGGACAAGGTTACTGCCATGGCCCTGGACAAAGGACGCAAGAACACCCGCCTGCTCATCCAGGACCGCTACTCTCCCATGCCTGTGGGGGACCAGGTAGCAGTGCTTTACTGCGGTACCCATGCCCTGCTGGCCGATGTGCCACTGGATTCGGTCCGCGAGTTCGAAAGGCTTTTCCTCGACAGGATGCACGCGTCGCACCAGGACGTGCTTGACGCTCTCGGCTCCGGCAGAATCGACGACAGCCTGACTTCCGTTATCGAGAAAACCGCATCCGAAGTGGTGTTGCAATTGAAGGCTTAATCGTACGGGATGGCGTCGCTGCGCGAAATAAGGGACCATATAGGATCGGTCCGGAGCACTCTCAAGATTACCTCCGCCATGAAGCTGGTGGCCTCAGCCAAGTTGCGTAAGGCCCAGCAGGCGGCGGAGTCGCTCCGCGATTATTCCGATGCCCTCTCCACCATGTTGGACCGCGTCTTCGCGGCTGCGCCTACTGCCCGTTCGCAAAGCTCTGACGTCCGTTCGCAATCGTCGGCCGCCCATTTCCCGTCATTCTGTTTGCAAAAAGGGGCTTTTTTGCAAACAGACGGCGAAAAAAACCAATTCCGTTCGCAAAATGGGGCGTTTTTGCAAACGGAATTCGAAGATGGCGCTCCAGTCCGGGTCGCCGTAGTGGCGGTCGCTTCCAATTCGTCGCTCTGCGGCGCCTTCAACGTGAATGCGGTCCGTAAGGTGCACGAGGTTGTCTCCGAACTTAAGTCCAATGGGGCGGAGGTGGACGTATTCGCCGTCGGGCGGAAGATGTCCGAAGCCGTTCGCAAAGCCGGATTCCCTCAGGAGAAGGATTGGTCTGCCCTGGTCGCGCATCCCTCCTTCGAGCGCACGGCAGAACTTGCAACCGGCATCATGGACGCTTTCGCTGAAGGGAAATACTCCTCAGTTCTGTTGGTTTACAATCATTTTGTAAGCACGGGCTCGCAGAAGGTAGTCGCCGAAACCTGGCTGCCGTTTGGAGTTGATGCCGTCCTGGAGGATGGTGGCACACCTCACGGAGAGGCTTTCCTTCCGGACGAATATATCCTTGAACCGTCGCGCGAAGCGATTCTGGCAACCCTTCTGCCTCAGGTGCTGCGTCTGCGCCTCCATACCGCGGTTCTCGATTCGCTGGCTGCGGAGCATGCGGCCCGTACCGTGGCCATGCAGGCGGCGAGCGATAACGCCGAAGACCTTCTCGGCGAACTTACCCTCGAGTATAACAAGGGCCGCCAGCAGAAGATCACGGCGGAAATACTCGACATTGTGGGAGGAGCTCAGCGATGACGGCGGTTATTCTTTGTAACGGCGAATTCCCCCGTAAGGACTATCCGTTGTACCTCCTGCGTACGGCGGACTTGATAGTGTGCTGCGATTCCGCCTCGAACGTGCGTCGTCTGGAAAGGCGCGGCCTGGAGCCTTCGGCAATTGTCGGCGACATGGATTCCACTCCTGAATCCGTCCGTAAACGCTACCAGGACCGCATTTTTAAGGTTGACGAACAGGATTACAACGACCTTAACAAGGCCTTCCTGTGGCTTCGTGGGGCGCATCCCGAAATAAAAGACATACATATACTCGGTTACAGCGGCGGGCACGACGCGCATACCCTTGGGAACCTCTCTTACCTGATGTACTGGGAGCAGCGTTACAGCCTTTCCGCCGCCGGAGTCCGTGTGGACATGGTTTCCGACCATTCCACGGCCTTTGCAATATCTGACAGTTGCGAACTACACGTCGGTGAGGGACGCAAAGTTTCGGTCTTCCCTTCCGACCCCACAATTAATATTAAATCTTCAGGCCTGAAATGGCCTCTGGACGGCGTAGGATACGACTTTTGGTTTAAAGGTACGCTGAACATGGCCGACTCGGATATAATAAGCTTTCAGCTTAGCCGTCCCGTCCCTGTCTTAATCGTTCTGGATTAGGATTCTTAAATTAATTAATAAAATTTTTAACTTTCATTTTGAAAGAAAAGAGGGGTAGAAAAAAGAAAAATGAAAGTTGATTTTTGCTAATTTGCTGCCTTATACCAAGCAAAAATGCCGTTTTAGTGCCCTTGAATCAGTTTAGGGCACCTTACAAAAGTTTGCATTTGTGGATTTTTTTTCCGACCTTGCCGACTCAAAGCGCAAAACCGCCCCTATAAGGGGCACCTGAAAACGACAGTTTAGTTAGTTTAGTTTTTATTGTTTAACAAAAAGTTCAACTTATGAAGAAAATCAAACTTTTTCTCACGGTTGTAGCATTGCTTGCCTGTTCCGGTGCCTTTGCTCAGAGCATCAGGATTTCCGGTAACGTCAAGGAAAGCAACGGAGATCCTGTCTCCGGTGCAGCGGTGCAGCTCAAGGGCAGCACAGCTGTTTACACTATGACCGATGTTGCCGGTAACTACGGTATCACCGTTCCTTCGGACGGAGTGCTGGTTGTGAGTTGCCTGGGCTATGAGACGGCTGAGATTCCTGTCGGAGGCCGCAAAGTAGTGGACATTGTCCTGACCCCGGACTCCCAGCTGCTCGACGATGTGATTGTGGTTGCCTTCGGTACCACGACTAAGGAGGCTTTTACCGGTTCCGCTTCTGTCATGAAGTCGGAAGAACTCGAGAAGCACCAGGTCACCAACGTGGCCAACGCTCTCGTAGGTGCGGTTCCCGGTCTCCAGATGCGTGGATCATCCGGCCAGCCCGGTTCCGACAGCGGTTCCATGAAGATCCGCGGTATTTCGAGCCTTTATGCCTCGTCCGACCCGCTGATCATCGTTGACGGAGCCCCTTATCCCGCAGCCCTTTCCAACATTCCCCAGAGCGAAATCGAATCCGTTTCCGTGCTTAAGGACGCTGCTTCCGCAGCCCTGTACGGTGCCCGTGGCGCAGGCGGTGTGATCATCATCACCACCAAGCGCGGAGCCCGCAAGGGTGCAACGGTCAACTTCGAGGCCAAAGTCGGTGTCAACACCCGTTCGGTCCCCGAGTACGATTTCATAACCGATCCCGCCGAATACTACGAGGCTTACTACGCCCAGTTGTATAACTATGCGTTCTATGGTCAGGGCGCCAGCGCAGCCGTGTCCAACGCATATGCCAACACCAAGATGATCGCCGATCTCGGCTATCAGGTTTACACCGTTCCCGCCACTGAACAGCTTATCGGCTTGGACGGCAAGCTTAACCCCAACGCCACCCTTGGCTACACCGACGGAGCAGGCTATTACTACCAGCCTGACAACTGGTACGATGCTGCCTACAAGAAGGCTGCACGTAAGGAATATACCGTAAGTGTGAACGGCGGTAACGACCGCGGCTCCTACTTCGCCAGCGTCAGCTACCTTGACGAAGACGGTGTAATCGAATATTCCGGTTTCCAGCGCTTGAACGCCCGCCTCAAGGCTGACTATCAGGCCAAGAAGTGGCTCAAGCTCTCCGGTAACATGGGATATGTACACACTTCCCAGACTTCCAACCCTAACTTGGTGTATGGCACCCTGGGTTCCACCAACCTTGCCTACTACGTGTCGCACATCGCACCTATTTACCCTATATACGTGCGCAAAGTCGACGCCAACGGTGACCCTTACATCATCACCGATGCAAACGGCAACAAGGCTTACGACTACGGTCGTCCCGGTGTGGACTATCCTGCCTCCCGTGCGTTCCTGCAGACAGGTAACCCTCTTGGCAGCAATCATTACAACAAATCCTACAATGACGGCAACCAGCTCAACGGCAATTTCGCCGCCGATATCGACATTCTTCCTTTCCTGAGAATGAGTGTTACTTCGACCGTCATCTGGGGACAGTCCGCTAGTACCATTTACGACAACGCCCTCTACGGACCTAAGGTCGGTGTTAAGGGTGAACTCTCCAAGGGTATGAGCAACAACCTGCGCACCAACAACGTGCAGACTCTCACCTACTTCGACAGCTTCGGCAACCACAACGTCAATGTGATGCTCGGCCACGAGTACTACAAGGCCGTAGGTGAGTCTATAAGTGCAAAGGCACAGGGTATCTTCAATCCTGATATCCTTGAACTCTCCGCAGCTGCAAACAAGGTGACGAGCGCTTCCAGCTCCAGCCTCTACAACGTTGAAGGTTATTTTGCAAGCGCCCAGTACAACTATTCCGAGAAGTACTATGCTTCGGCTTCCTTCCGTCGTGATGCTTCTTCCCGTTTTGAGAAGAGCCACCGTTGGGGTAGCTTCTGGTCGTTTGGCGGCGCATGGATCATCTCCAAGGAGAGCTTCATGGACGGTCTCGGCTGGCTTGATTTCCTCAAGTTCAAGGCTTCCATCGGACAGCAGGGCAACGACAGTATCGGAAGCTTTGCTTATGTAGACCTCTATACTATTGCTTCCTCGGGCACTTACAGCATGTCCCCGACCTTCGCACAGATCGGTAACCCCGACATCACCTGGGAAACCACGACCAACACCAACATCGGTGCTGAGTTCACTGCCCTTGGCGGACGCATTTCGGGTTCCGTGGACGTGTATTCCAAGAAGACCACCGACATGCTCTTCTGGCTCTCGCTGCCCTTGTCCATCGGTGCTACCGGTTACTACGGAAATGCCGGTGACGTGGTCAACAACGGTATAGAGGTTGCCCTCAATGCCGATATCATCCGCGCAAAGGACTTTGTGTGGAATGTGAACGCCAACTTCTCGCACAACAAGAACAAAGTCATCTCCCTGCCTGACAGCAAGAAGGTTGAAGGAACCAAGGGTTTCATCGCCTCTACAGGTGTCAGCGGACGCTGGATTGAGGAAGGCGGTTCGATGTACGAAGGTTTCTACCGCAAGTACGCGGGTGTAGATGAGTATGGTAAGGCTCTCTTCTGGGGCGACAACAACTACAAGGGTGACACCAGCAAGCCTGGCGAGAACCTCGACTACAAGACCGACGATCCCAACAAGGCATCGTATTACAAGACCGGCGACAAACTGCCCGTTCTCTTCGGCGGCTTCGGTACCTCCATCAGCTGGAAGGGCTTCGACGCTTCGGTAACCTTCGATTACCAGATTGGCGGTAAGATTTACGACTACCAGTACGCCACCTATATGTCTCCCTGCGAGACCAATCAGGATGCAGGTTCCACCTTCCATAAGGATTGGATCCGTTCCTGGAGCGTGAACAACACCTCCAGCGACCTGCCTCGCTGGCAGTACGGCGACAAATACAGCGCAGCTGTATCCGACCGCTTCCTCACCAGCGCGAGCTACCTCAACTTCCAGTCCTTCACGGTTGGTTACACCCTTCCCAAGGACCTGATCAAGGGCATTTCCAAGATCCGTGTCTATGCGGCCGGTGAGAACCTCGCGTTCTGGTCCGCCCGCCAGGGACTCGACCCGCGCTACTCGTTCAACCGCAATGAGTATGTGTCTACCTACAACCCTGTCCGCACCATTTCCGGCGGCGTCCAGGTTACTTTCTAACCATTTAAGGAAGACTTCAAGATGAAAAAGATATTTACATCAATTCTGCTTACCGCCTGCGGCCTCATGCTTGCCGTCGGTTGCATCGAGGAAGCCACACCCAGCGCTATGACCGATTCTGACGGAAACGTTTATGTAAGTGTAGATCAGGCGATGGAAGCCCCCGGCTCTTTCGATAACTTCGTAGATGCTATAACCAACTCCCTTTGCGGATCGTTCCTCTTCGGTGGAAACGATAACACATACCCTTGGGACTACGGTTATCCTTCCTTCTACCTCGTTCGCGACGTAATGGGTCAGGACATAGTCGTTACTTCGTCCGGCTCTGAGTGGTACTCTGCGTGGTACACCTCTTCGACTGCTCTGCAGCCTACGAACGGTTACACTCAGATGCCCTGGTATTACTACTCTTCATGGATTAAGGGATGCAACGTGGTTATCGGGGCCGCCGGTTCCGATCCCAAGCCCGAACAGCTTGTAGGTCTCGGCATAGCCCATACCATGCGTGCCATGTTCTATATGGATCTCGCCCGCATGTACGCTCCCAAGAGCTACCTTCAGGACAAGGACGCCCTCACGGTTCCTATCGTCGACGAGAACACCACTTCGGAGCAGGCCACCAACAATCCCCGTGCAACCAACGAGAAGATGTGGGCATTCATCCTCTCCGACCTCGACAAGGCCGAGGTTGAGCTGAAGGATTATGTCCGCCCCGACGTCTATACTCCCGACTCCACCGTGGTCAAAGGCCTCAAGGCCCGTGCTTATCTCGAGATTGGCGACTATCCCAAGGCTGAGCAGTATGCCAAGGACGCCCAGACCGGTTACAGCCTCCTTACCGAGGCCCAGTACCTGGACCAGAAGAACGGCTTTAACAAGCCCAACGCTGCCTGGATGTTCGGTCTGACCTTCAAGTCCGACGACAAGAACATCGAGCTCAACGACGCCGACTCCTGCTGGGGTTCGCAGATGATTATCGAGGTGTCCGCCTCGCAGTGCGGATATTCCAGCAACTATGTGGGACCCAAGCGTATCGACGCTCACCTCTTCAGCACTATTCCTGCTACCGATTTCCGCAGGAAGTGCTTCATCGATCCCGCTCTTGACGCTCTGTCCAAGTCTGATGCTCTCGCTGCACTTGCAACCTATACCGACGATCCCGCTGGTGTTTACAATACCTGCGTGAATGTTGACGCCGCCGGAGTTCTCGGCTGTGCTGAACTCAAGTTCCGTCCTAAGGACGGTGTGCATGATGACCAGTACAAGGCTTTCACCGTTGCAGTTCCTATCATGCGCGTTGAGGAAATGTACCTCATCGAGGCTGAAGCCGCCGGTATGCAGGATGTTACCCGCGGTGAGAACCTGCTGACCGCATTCGCCAAGACCCGCGATGCTTCGTATGTTTACGGAAACCACAATGAGCAGTATGGCAATGGCGCCAACTCCGCCTTCCAGAACGAAATCTGGTGGCAGCGCCGCGTCGAGCTCTGGGGCGAAGGTTTCGCAACCTTTGACATCAAGCGTTTCGGCAAGGGTATCATCCGCAGCTACGCTGGAACCAACCACCTGGAGAGTTACTGCTGGAACACCGACGGTACTCCCGATTGGATGACCTTCTGCTTCCATATCTCGGAAGCCAACTACAACAGGGGTCTTGAGAATAATCCTATTCCTATCGCCCCCGAGTCGGATTCTGCTGAGTATGTCTTCTAATTTAACGCAAAAGCAAATCAGATTATGAAAAAGTTTTTATATATAATCAGTGCGGCTGTGGTGCTCCTGTCGGTCGCGGCCTGCCAGAAAGAGGTGGGTTCCGAGCCCGGCAACGACGGCAGTCCCCTTGTTACAGCATACCAGTATGCTGCTCCCAAGGGATATAACTCCGACGAAGACGTGCAGTTGCGTTTTGTCAAGAACGACAAGGTAAAGGCCGCTTACTTCCTTGAGGAACTCTCCAGCGCAAAGAAAGCTGCTATCGAGGCCGACGGCGAGAGCGCTTATATCGCCAAGGTTATCGAGCAGGGAACCGAAATCGTGTTTGACGAAAACAACGCTAGCGATACTATCCTTACCGGTCTTGCAAACTACTACGACATCACTGTAGTTGCCGTCAATGGCAGCAAGAAGGTGGGAAGGTCCATCGTGTTCGAAGGCCTGGCATGGAAACCAGGCGTAATAGGCACCTACACTTTCGGAAGTAACAGCTCTCAGGGACAGGCGCTTCCTTATCGTGGAATTGCTCCTTCGAGCGTCACTGTTGAGTTCCAGCAGTGCGAGTTCGACGAAAATCTCTACCGTTTCAAGGATGTTTACGGTGCCGGCAAGAGCCTTAAGATCCGTCTCACTGGCGAAGACAAAGTTGATGACGGAAGAGGTCCCTTCCAGTATTTCCGCGTAGCGGACGGATCCTACACCGGACTTTCCTATGCCGGATACGATGTGTATGTACGCGATGTTGGCTATGCCCTTAGCGAGGATTACTTCTATGCCCTCGGATCCGACTACGAATGTGGCCTGTATGACGATGGTCATTGCAATCTCAACCTCGAGTACTACGTTTCCGCCGGACGCCTCGGTTGGGCATGGGATGAAACCTTTGTTCCCAATCCGTAATCTACGTCACATTGTTTAAGGGTCGGTGGCCGGAGACGGCCACCGACTTTCGAATTAAGGCAAAGCCTATGAAAAAAATACTATTCATTATGTCCCTGAGCCTTGCGGCGATGCTGGTATTCCAGGCATGCGGAGGCAAGGAGGAGTCGACAGAAGGCAAAACTGAAAAGGAATTCCTGACGGTAACGCCTACGGCCGCTAAGAATGAGCCGGCATACGGACACGAGACGGTTTTTTCCGTTGAAGCTTCCGGTGAGGTAACGGCCGTGATTCCTGATATTAGCTGGGCTGTGGCCAGCGTGGGTATGCCCGACGGAGGTATAACGCCCGTAACGGTATCTTTCGATGCCAATGACGACAACAGATCGCGCAGCTGCACCATGACCATCAGCAGTGGCAGCAAAAAGGTGGCTGTTCCCCTGACACAGTCTACTCTGTCGTCGCTGATCGGTTCCGGCTCCGAAGTAAAAGTTACGGGTAACATCGACGCCGTCGTTACTTTCAAGCTTTCCAAGGATTGGACGCTTTCGCTTTCGACGACGCGCGGCGCTCCCGACTGGCTGGACGCCAATCCCAAGGAAGGCAAAGGTGGTGAAAGGTCGGACATTGCCTTCCATCCCGACTTTTTCAACTTGTCTACGGAAAGCAGGGATGCTTATGCCCGTGTCACCATGGCGGACGGGTCCTTCTTCTTTTTCCATATTACACAGGAGTCCAGCCTTCCTATGACGGACTTCCTGGAAAAGACGGCATACGGCTACTACAATTACGACGGCAATGGTGCTTCGATAGAGTTCGACGCCCTGGCCCATCAGAGTGCCGTGATACGAAGCTCAGAAGGTAACAGCTTCCGTCTTATATGGCCCGCCAAGGAGAAGTTCTTCGACTTCAAAGGGATTCCCTCCAGTATTTCCGAAAAAGATGTTATCGACCTTAAGCTGTTCCACAGCTGGCTGACTTCCTCCGGCAAAGAGGAGGAGCATACGGTGGGTGTGGCGAAGGTTACCCCCGACCTCGTCTATGCAATTGACAATGACAAGCGCGGATACATTATCAAAAACTTCCAGTAGATGAAAAGGATTTGTTTGATTCTGGCCGGCCTTCTGGCCCTTGCCACCGCAGCATATGCGGCTCCGGCATATCCTCATCCGATTAAGGTGCGTCAGCCCGACGGCTCTTATATAACCATTCAACTCCACGGCGACGAG
This sequence comes from uncultured Bacteroidales bacterium, assembly GCA_946187975.1. Taxonomy (GTDB): domain Bacteria; phylum Bacteroidota; class Bacteroidia; order Bacteroidales; family UBA932; genus Cryptobacteroides. Next base: position 17,952 of record CAMHTE010000002.1, read on the forward strand.
TTCTGCAACTGGGCCACTTCCGGAGATTATCTTGTGAGTCAGGATTCCGACGGGTGGTGGCGTCGTTCCGCTCCTGTCCGTGCAGGTAAGGCGGCTCCCAATGCTGCTTCGATCCGGCGTGCGGCGGCTGCCCGTGCGGAACGCGACCGCATCATGCGTACCGCAGCCAGTCCGTGGGCCAAGGGGACCGGCAGGTTCCTTGTGATACTCGTGGAGTTTTCCGACCTTGAGTTTACCGTGCCCAACCCGCAGCAGGCGTTCAGCGACCTGCTAAACAAGTCAGGCTATTCTGACAATGGAGGAACCGGCTCTGCCAAGGATTATTTTTACGAAAATTCAAGTGGAGCGTTCAACCCTACCTTCGATGTGGTGGGCCCGGTTAAGATCAGCGGTACCATGGCCGATTACGGCGGAAGGACCGGCGAGTCTTCGGGATACGGCTCCAGTTCGGACAAGAATCCGAGAGGTATCGTTGAAGCCTGCGACACCCTCTATAAGAATGGAACCGTCACGTTCTCCGATTACGATAACGACCATGACGGGACGGTGGATTGCCTGTTCTTCTATTACGCCGGCTACAACGAGGCTGAGGGTGGCGGTGGAGATACTATCTGGCCCCACGCTTCGTCTTTCGGAGGAGCCTATTCCCGTACTTACGACAGTGTAAAACTCGGCGCCTACAGCTGCACTTCGGAATATAAGGGCAGTGAAGGTGGCGTTATGTGCGGAATAGGTACTTTCTGCCACGAATTTTCGCACAGGCTCGGTCTCCCGGACTTCTACGACATCGACTACGAAGAGAACGGACAGTCGGACGGACTTTGGACCTTCTCCCTGATGTCGTCGGGTAACTATAACAACGATGGGCGTACCCCTCCTTATATGACGGCCATCGAAAGGGGACTGCTCGGATGGATGGGTGCTCCTACGCCTCTGTCCTCCAGTGGAAACTATTCGCTCGCCGGTATTCAGAACAACGTTGCCTACACTTCTCCCACCGACATGGATGGAGAGTATTTCCTGTATGAAACCCGTACCGGGACGGGCTGGGATTCAATGATTATAAACAACCCTGCCGATCCTCCCGCTGAAGGCATGCTGATCTATCATATCGACCAGTCGGACTACAGGGTGGACGGCGTTAAAGCCAAGGATCGTTGGGATAGTTGGAATGGTATCAATGCTTATGCGGAACACCCCTGTATGTATATCGTTTATGCTAACCAGAAATACAGGAGTTATGCCGATATGCTTTTCCCCGGTCCTTCTGGTGTGACGGAATTCACCGATCTTACGGTTCCTGCATCCAAAGGATGGGACGGAATTTCTACCGGATATGATTTTTCCAATATATCCTATGCTGATGGTAAGACTAGCTTCACCCTTACTATAGACAAACGCCGCATAGTGCTCGGCACGGTGCGTGACTCTGCCGGCGAACCCATTGCCGGAGCTTCTGTAACCATCACGGATGCAACGTCGTCCGGAGTTCAGAAGCTTTTGAAGGGTAAACTGATTTCGCAGCAGTCCATCAAGCGTCTCGGTAAGCATAACATCACTACCGGGGATGACGGTAAGTTCTCCATAGTCCTCGACGAGGGCGACGCCTCCGAGCTTATCCTGACCGTGAGCAAGTCGGGCTTTAGGACTTATACCATGGAATTCAGCCATGCCAAGGGAAAGACCCTTAAGGACGTGGTGCTCAAACGTGTGGACGAAGGCAGTAAGGCGGAAATACAGAAGTATCAGGACAGTGACAAATTCGGCGCCCTTGGATTAGGCGTCACAAAGCTGGATATTACAATAGGCACTAAGTTCACTGCTGCCGAGCTGGCTCCGTATGTGGGGATGAAACTCAAGCAAATTCATTTCCTGTTCTACGGAACGAATGCTACCCAGGTAGATGCATTCGTGGATTTCGACAGTCAGAGGGTGTACACGAAGACAGTATATGATCCGGGTTTCTACTCGGACGGCGTGTACTACTTCACCCACGCGGACGTGTCGGACGGCGATGTCATCATACCAGCGGACAGGGATGTTTACATAGGGTATGCCCTGAAGGAAGTGTACGATGAACAACAAGGGGAATCTTATTACCCTATTCCCGTCGACGATACTGCTACGGAAGCCGGTGGAGGATATTATAAGGGTACTTTCAGCACCACTGGAGGCGGATGGTATGAGCTTTCCACACAGGGAAAATATTACAACGCGATTATCTCCTGCACCGTCGAGGACAATGTCTCGGCCTTCTATGCTTTCGGAATCCTGAGCATAGTCAATCCCAAACCCGAAGGATATGCCGTGGGCGACACGTTCAACTTTGCGCTCATGGATATGGGAGTTACTCCTTCTTCGGTTTCATGGTACTTCGACGGCGCGGTTCAGAGCGCCCCGTCCATAGAGCTTACTTCGGCCGGACGCCATAAGGTTAAGGCCATGGTGACGCTCGACGACGGCTCAACCCAGGAAATCGAACAGGAAATAGCCGTGCAGTAATCCGGTACGGAGCATATTAGCAAAAAAGCAGTATCTTTGTAGATTATATACATCGATACTGTTTTTTTATTATGATGTCTTCGAAGGAAATACGCCAGAAGTTCCTGGACTTTTTTGCATCAAAGGGCCACACCGTCGTGCCTTCCGCACCTATGGTGGTCAAGAACGATCCCACGCTGATGTTTACCAACGCGGGAATGAACCAGTTCAAGGACATATTCCTGGGCAACAGCACCCCCGCAATGAAGCGTGCGACCGACAGCCAGAAGTGCCTGCGCGTGAGCGGTAAGCACAACGACCTGGAGGAGGTAGGACACGATACCTACCACCATACCATGTTCGAGATGCTGGGTAACTGGAGCTTCGGCGACTACTTCAAGGAGGAGGCCATCGACTGGGCGTGGGAACTGCTCACGGACGTATACGGCATCGATCCCAAACTCCTTTACGCTACGGTGTTCGAAGGCAGCGCCGAGGACGGCACTCCGCTCGACGAAGAAGCCCGCAAGGCATGGCTCAAGCACCTGCCCGCAGAGCGCATCCTTCTCGGTAACAAGCACGACAACTTCTGGGAGATGGGAGAGACGGGCCCCTGCGGTCCCTGCTCCGAAATCCATATCGACATACGTACGGCCGAAGAGAAGACCGCGACCGGACTTTCCGGAGCCGAGCTCGTTAACAAGAGCGATCCGCATGTAATCGAAATCTGGAACCTCGTGTTCATGCAGTTCGAACGCAAGGCCGACGGGCACCTCGAGCCCCTGCCTGCGAAGAACATCGATACCGGAATGGGATTCGAGCGCCTCTGCGCAGTGCTCCAGGGCAAGAACAGCAACTACGATACCGACGTCTTCAGCGGCCTGCTCGGCAAGCTGGGCGAACTCTCCGGCCATAAATATGGCGAGGGTGCCGATACCGACGTTGCCATGCGCGTCTGCGCGGACCATATCCGCGCGATATCCTTCAGCATAGCCGACGGCCAGCTGCCTTCAAACGTCAAGGCAGGCTATGTCATCCGCAGGATACTCCGCCGTGCGGTGCGTTACGGCTACACCTTCCTGGGCTTCACCGAACCCTTCCTCTGCCGTCTCGTACCTCAGCTGATAGCCGACATGGGCGAAGCCTATCCCGAGCTCAAGGCACAGCAGAAACTCATAGAGAACGTCATCCGTGAGGAGGAATCAGCGTTCCTGCGCACCCTCGATCGCGGCATCAAGCTGCTGGACGACTGCATGGCGCGCAATGCCTCGACCAAACTCATCCCCGGTACCGACGCTTTCGTACTTTACGACACCTTCGGCTTCCCCATCGACCTTACGGGCCTGATTGCAGGGGAGCGCGGCTATTCCGTCGATATGGAGGGCTTCCAGGTGGAACTCGCCAAGCAGAAGGAGCGTGCCCGCGGAGCCACCGCCAACACTTTCGGCGACTGGACAGTCTATCACGAGGGTGAGGACGTGGTGTTCACCGGTTACGATACCGTTGAGCAGGCCGGAGCCCTTCTCCTCAAGAGCCGCAAGGTAGTGCAGAAGAACAAGGAAATGCTTCAGCTGGTATTCGACCGCACCCCGTTCTACGGCGAGATGGGCGGTGAAGTCGGCGACAGCGGACTTGCAATTGCCGCCGACGGGGAGCAGATACGCATCCTCGACACCGTTAAGGAAAACAACCTCACCATACATATCGCGGACAAGATTCCCGCCAAGCCCGAAGGGGAATTCACTCTTAAGGTGGATGCCGCCCGCAGGGCCAGGATTGCCGCCAACCACAGCTGCACCCATCTGCTGGACCAGGCTCTCCGCGAGATAGTCGGCACGCATGTGGAGCAGAAGGGCTCGTATGTCTGCGACAAGTACTTCCGCTTCGACTTCTCACATTTCGAGAAACTTTCTGACGAGCAGATTGCCGCCGTTGAGCACCGTGTCAATGAACTCATTCGCAGCAACTTCCATCTGGAGGAGAACCGTTCGGCCACTATGGACGAGGCCAAGGCGATGGGAGCCATCGCCCTCTTCGGCGAGAAGTACGGCGACCGCGTGCGCGTGGTGAAGTTCGGTCCCAGCGTTGAGCTTTGCGGCGGCTGCCATACCTCCGCGACGGGCAACATAGGCTTCTTCAAGATCACCGGTGAGAGCGCCATCGCCGCGGGCATACGCCGCATCGAGGCGGTTACCGGGGCCGAAGCCGAAGCCCTGGTGCAGGGTATGCAGGAAATGATACGCACCGCCCGTGCCATGTTCGGCGGCGCACCGGCTCTTACCGACGCCATCCGCCGTATGATAGAGGAGAACGACAACTACAAGCATCAGATACAGGAGGTAATGCGCGAGAAGACTCTCCGCCTGAAGGAGGCTCTTCTGGCCCGCAGCGAGGATATCAACGGCCACAAGGTGGTGAAGATAGACCATGCGGTGGATCCTGTGATGCTCAGGGAGGCCGCTACCATGCTCCAGAAGGAAGCCGGCAATCTTGTGATAGCCGCCGCCTACGAGCATGAGGGTAAACCCCAGCTACTGCTGATGTATTCCGCCGACCTTGTTGCCGCCGGAAAGAACGCCGGAGCCGACATTCGTGAAGCCGCCAAGTGCATACAAGGCGGCGGAGGAGGCCAGCCCGGACTCGCCACTGCCGGTGGCAAGGATGTTGCAGGTTTAGCCGCCGCACTCGAAACAATGATTTCCCGGATTTGAAGAAACTCGACCAGTTCATTCTTAAAGCCTTCGTAGGACCGTTCGTAGCGATCCTGCTGGTTGTGATATTCATCCTGATGATGCAGTTCCTCTGGGTGTATATCGATGAACTTGTCGGAAAGGGCCTCGGCCTTAAGGTCGTGCTGGAGTTCATGCTGCTGGGAGGATGCACCATCCTTCCGCTGGCACTGCCCCTCTCCACCCTGCTGGCGTCGATGATGACGCTGGGTCAGATGGGCGAGCACAACGAACTGATGGCCATCAAGAGTTCGGGAGTGTCGCTCGCCAGGGTGATGCTGCCCATAGGTATCATGGCGGTGTTCATCAGCATCGGGGCCTTCTTTGTGGGCAACAACCTGGTGCCGCGGGCATATAACGAGATCTGCACCCTCCGCGACGACATTGGCCGCACCAAGAACGAGATAAAGATACCTGCAGGTACTTTCTATGACGGTATAGACGGCTATATACTCCGCACGGCATCGCAGGACGACGCCACGGGGATGATGCGCGACGTGATGGTCTACGACCATTCTTCCGGGAAGGGCAACACCAGCATAACACTGGCCGATTCCGCCCTCATGAAGATGAGCCAGAACAAGGATTACCTTACCTTCACCCTATATAACGGAGTCAATTATCAGGAAAGCAATACCCGCAATTACCGCGACACCACGCTGGAACTCCAGCACGTGAATTTCGCGAAGCAGGAGCTGATCATCCCCCTCAAGAACTACGGCTTCCAGAAGTCGGATTCCAGCCGCTTCGGCGACCAGATCCGTGCCATGAAGTACAGCCAGCTCGTCCATGAGAAAGACTCCCTGGACGCCCTCACGGCCGAAGCCGGCGACAAGCAGTACAAGCAGATGCGGCAGGGTTCCCACTTCAACCGCAAGGAGCAGCTGGATACCGCAAAACTCGCTTCTAGGGCATCCTATACCACCGTCTTCTCGCACGAAGACTTCCTTAAATGGAAGAACCTCGACAAGCAGATACGGGCGTACAAGAGGGCTGCCGACAATGCCATGCAGTTGTCCGGAAGTCTCAACACCTATCAGGGGAGCGTTTACGAGTATTACTTCTACTCCCGCCGCACCGATATCGAACTGCTCAAGAAGTTCGCACAGGCCCTTGCATGCCTGCTGCTGTTCTTCATAGGCGCCCCGATAGGAGCCCTTATACGCAAGGGAGGACTCGGTACGAGTGCAATAATATCCGTGCTCTTCTTCGTGCTTTACTGGGTGGTGGACATATCCGGCGTCAAGCTTGCCAAGGACGGTGCGGTGGCCGCTCCGTTCGGAGCCTTCATCTCCGCACTTGTACTGGGGCCCATTGGGGCCTTCCTTACCACCAAGGCTATCAAGGATGCCAGCCTCTTTGAGAATGACACCCTCAAGGCCGGATGGCGTAAGCTCAAGAGCCGCATAGTACGCATAATCCGTCCCGCACGAATAGTGTTCATGGGAACTCCGGAGTTCGCAGTGGCTTCGCTCGACGCACTTATCAAGGCGCGGTACAGGGTGGTCGGAGTCGTGACTGTGGCCGACAAGCCCAGCGGCCGTGGCATGCAGGTCCACGAGAGCGCAGTGAAGCAATATGCGGTGGCGCACGGCATTCCCGTCCTGCAGCCGGACAAGCTCAAGGATCCCGCCTTCCTCGAAGCACTTGCGGCATGGAAGGCCGACCTCTTCGTCGTGGTGGCGTTCCGTATGCTGCCGGAGGAGGTCTGGGGCATGCCTAAACTCGGTACCTTCAACCTTCACGCCGCCCTCCTGCCGCAGTACCGCGGAGCAGCCCCTATCAACTGGGCCGTCATCAACGGAGAGCGTATCACGGGTGTGACCACCTTCATGATAGACAAGGATATCGATACCGGCGGTATTATCCTGCGTCATGAGAGCCGCATCGGCCCCGACGATACCGCCGGCGACGTTCACGACCGCCTCATGGAGATAGGCGCCTCGCTTGTCGTTGAGACTACCGAAGGCCTCATACAGCGCAATGTGGAAACCCGCGTACAGCGTTCGTTCATCCAGGGTTCGGAGGTACTGCATCCCGCCCCGAAACTTACTCGCGATAATACGCGCATCGACTGGAGCCGTTCCGCCCGAAGCATACGCAATCTTATCCGAGGCCTGAGCCCGTACCCGGCAGCCTGGACTACCCTTGAGGGTCCCGACGGCAAGGCTGTGGAACTGAAAGTGTTCTTCGCGGCCGATGCCGGGTCCTGCGCTGCTCTTGCCGGTGCCGCTCCCGGTACGCTTGCCGTGGAAGACGGCAGGATGCTCGTAGCCTGTGGCGGCGGAGCTCTGGAACTGCGCGAACTCCAGCTTCAGGGCAAGAAGCGCATGCCTGCGGCCGATTTCCTCCGTGGTTTCCGCAATCCGGAAACCTTCCGTGCAGTTTAAGCCGGGAAAGGTTTAGCTGAGCGGATATAATTAGCGGAAAATTAGTATCTTTGCGTCTGATGGCGAGGTATATTTTCAACCCCATTACTCTTAGGTACGAGGTCTACGAAGGGCCCCGTTACTTGCGTTATGTACGTGCTGTTCTGGGAGTTGTGGCGGCGTGCGGACTGTGCTGGCTCTACTTCTGGCTCTATACTTCGGTGCTCGGATGGGACCTTCCCAAGACGGCGCGCCTAAAGAAGGAGAACGCCCAGTGGCAGGCGAGGATGTCGATAGTCACCCGTCAGCTTGACCTCTACCAGCAGACCCTGGAGGGAGTCGAGGAGCGCGACGACCATGTGTACCGTTCGATCTTTGCCATGAATCCCATTCCGGAAGAAGTGAAGACCGCAGGTTTCGGGGGAGTGGCGCGCTACGAGTATCTCGACGCTTACGGCGCCGACCCCGGCCTCAAGGCAACCCTGCAGCGCATCGACATGCTCACTAAACGTACCTACGTGCAGAGCATGGCCCTCGACGAGGTGTTCATTACCTCGCTCACCGCAGGTGATATGGTGTCGCACATCCCGGCCGTTCCTCCGGTCCTTCCGGACAGGACGCAGTATCATATGGCCAGCCCTTTCGGCACCCGTATCGATCCGGTTTACGGAGGCATCAGACATCATAACGGGCAGGACTTCGCCGCCCAGCCGGGCTATCCTGTTTATGCTACCGGAGACGGTATAGTTGAGTCCACCAGGTTCCAGTTCACCGGTTACGGTAACGAGATCGTGGTCAACCATGGCTTCGGATACAAAACCCGCTATGCCCACCTCAGCCGGGTGGACGTGGCTCCGGGGATAGTGGTCCGCCGCGGCGACCAGATAGGAGCCGTGGGTTCCACCGGAAAGGCCACCGGTCCCCACCTGCATTACGAGGTTATCTACAAGGGCAACGCGGTCAACCCTTACGGCTACATGGACCTGAGCATGTCGGTTGAGGAGTACAAGGCAATGACCGAGAAGCGCAAGGCGGAAGCTACCCCGAAGCTTAAGTCTTCGCTCGAACTATTAAGGGAAAGACACTGATGGCAAGGAAGATATACATATTCGACCGTGCCGGCGTGAGGGCCCGTAAGGCTCCTCTCCTGATATGGAAAACCCTCCTGGGAATTCTCCGTATCATACTCATCTCCGTGTCGCTGTTCATAGTGCTGTACCTGATACTGTCGCTTGTGCTCAGTACCGATACCGAGAAGCGCCTGCGCCGCGAGAACCGCATGTACGAGCGCATCTATCCTACCCTCCAGCCCAAGACCGACCTGATTGGTGACGTAATTACAGGACTGCAGATAAAGGACGGACGCATCTACAATGAAGTATTCCATAACGAGGCTCCCAACATCGATCCGATGAGCACCCTGAGTTTCCTCTTCGGGGCGGATACCATCCCTGATACCCGCATAGTGAGTTACTCTTCGTCCAAGCTGGTGAGCATGAGCCGCGTCGCGAAGGAGATTTCCGGCGACTTCGAGGCTATCTACCGCAAGCTCGGGGAAGACGGCTTCGCCCTTCCTCCCATGGCCATCCCTACCCAGGACCTGTCGTATCCGCAGATTGGGGCCGCGACGGGCAAGAGGCTCAATCCTTTCTATAAAGCCGACGTACCCCACAGGGGCCTGGATATTATCGTACCCCAGGGCTCGCCTGTGTATGCTCCCGCCGCCGGGACGGTGGTTTCAGTGGTCAGGAGTTCGAAGGGAGATGGCAACAGCATCGAGATTGAACATGCCGGAGGATATACCACCCGCTACCTCCATCTGACGGATATTCTCGTAAATCAGGGCCAGACCGTGGCCAAGGGCCGTAAGATAGGTACGGTGGGAATGTCCGGCAACGCCTTCGCCCCGCACCTTCATTATGAAGTGCTACACTTCGGAGAGGTGCAGAATCCGGTCAACCACCTCTTCGGATCGGTGGACCCGGACGATTATGCCAATATGCTATATATGTCGATAAATACCAGACAATCAATGGATTAATTATGCAGAAACTGTATTATTCCATAGGAGAAACGGCCGAGATACTCGGCGAGAACGTGTCGCTGGTGCGCTTCTGGTCCAACAACTTCTCCAAGTTGCTCAAGCCTACCCGCAACACCAAGGGTAACCGCGTTTACACCGATGCGGACATCGAGGTGCTCAAGCAGATCCACTTCCTGGTGAAGGACAGGGGACTTTCGCTCGAAGGCGCCCAGCAGCAGCTGCTCGCCGACCGCCGTCCCGTAGAGGGCCGGGTGAAGGCCATCGAATCGCTCAAGGAAATAAGGGCCCAGCTGGTCGAAATCAAGAAGTCGATATGAAGGTAGCGGATATCATAGCGGCGATCGAAAAGTTCGCTCCTGCCGGCATCCAGATGGAAAAGGACAATACCGGCCTGCAAATCGGCTCGCCTGCACAGGAGGTGCACGGCGTGCTGTTCGGGCTGGACTGCACCGAGGAGCTTGTAAAAGAGGCGGTGAGCCGCGGCTGCGACATGATAGTCACCCATCACCCGCTGCTTTATACCAGCGTGCGCACCATAGACCCGGCCGAGCCCGTGGGGGCGGCGGTGTTCGCGGCGGTGCGCGGGGGAGTGGCGGTATACGCCGCCCACACGAGCGCCGACAAGGTACTTGCCGGCGTCAGCGGGGCCATGGCCCGCCGGCTCGGCCTTCAGAACGTGCGCGTTCTGGCTCCCGAAGGGAGGCTCCCCGAAGGCGGCGAGTACGGCTTCGGGGCGGTCGGGGATCTCCCCGAATCTCTCTCCGCCGCGGAAGCGGTGGCTCTCATCAAAAAGGCCTTCGGCCTCAAGTGCCTCCGCACTTCTCCCCTTATAGACGGCCCCGTACGCACGATTGCTGTCTGCGGAGGATCGGGCGGCTCGCTCATCGGGGACGCCATTGCAGCGGGTGCCCAGCTCTTCCTCTGCGGGGACGTTTCCTACCATGCTTTCTTCGTGCCGGACGGCTTTATGCTGGCCGACGCGGGGCACTTTGAAACCGAAGTTGGAATAGTGGAAATTTTGCATTCCGTATTACGGAAAAATTTTCCTAACTTTGCACTCCTTGTATCAGAAAATATCGGCAAGGCAAATCCTGTAAATTACATGTAATAAAATATGGCCAGTACTAAAAAAACAGTCAAGAAAGTCGAAACGCCCATTGATGAGCGCGAAACCTTCGTTTCGCTGCAGAAGTCTTTCGCCGAAAGCGGCTCCGTAGCCGAAAAACTCAAGGCTCTCTACAGGCTTCAGGCAGCGGACAACGAGCTCGAGAAACTCGTCCAGCTCCGTGGTGAACTTCCTGCCGAAGTGGCCGCTCTCGAAAACGAGATAGCCGCCTTCCAGGCCAAGGTCGCCCGTTGCGAGGAGGCGATTGCCCAGGAAAAGCAGAGCATCGAACTCAACACCGCCAAGATCGCGGAATACGACGAGCAGATACACAAGTACGAGGAGCAGCTCACCAACATCGCCAACAGCCGCGAGTACGACTCGATCAGCAAGGAGCTCGAGAACGAGGGCTACCTTCGCCAAATCGCCCAGAAGTTCATCTATGAGGCTAAGGACCGCATCGAGGAACGCAAGGCCGATATCGAGGACATCCAGTCCCGTATCGCCGTCCGCGAGGGAGACCTTGCCGCAAAGAAGGAGGAGCTGGACGTCATAGTCAACTCCACCGCCGATGAGGAAAAGGCCCTGCGCGAGCGCCGCGATTCCTTCGCAGCCCAGCTCGACGCCCGCACCATGAGCGCCTACGAGCGCATCCGCGCCAGCGTCAATAACCACCTTGCCGTGGTTCCCGTTTATCGTGAGAACGCCTGTGGAGGATGCTTCAACATCATCACTCCCCAACGCCTCGTAGATATCGCTTCCGGCAGCAAACTCGTCATCTGCGAGCACTGTGGCCGCATCATCGTAAATCCGGATATCGAATAGTTTATGGCCGGGCAGGGACAACGCAAGAACGCACAGTCGGTCAAGCTGGAGAACCTGGGACTGGAGATGGGCAACAAGCCGCCCCAGGCCCTGGATGTCGAGGAGGCCGTGCTGGGTGCCATGCTTCTGGAGCCATCCTGCGTGGACATGGCTCTGGAAGAGCTTACCGTAGGCAGCTTCTACGATCCCCGCAACAAGATGATATTCGAGGCGATGACGAAGCTCGTCTCCGAGCACACGCCCGTCGATATCATCACCGTTCCCGCCAAACTCAAGGCCATGGGTAACCTTGAGGCCGTGGGCGGGGCGGTAGTCCTGGCCGGCTATTCCGAGAAGGTCGGATCCGCCGCCCATATCGAGTATTACATCAAGATACTCAAGCAGAAGACTATCCAGCGCGACCTTATCTCCGCCTCGTACGACATACTCAAGGATGCCTTCGACGACTCCGTGAGCGTGGACGACCTCATCGACAAGGCCCAGACCAAGGTTTACGACGCAATCCGCAGCAACGAGAGGCGCGAGATCCAGGACATCGGCTCCATCATCAACGACGTGATGGCCGACATTCAGGAGCAGCAGACCAGCACCGGTATGAGCGGCGTTCCGTCAGGCTTCGTCAGCATAGACCGTATCACCAACGGCTGGCAGCGCTCCGACCTCATCATCCTTGCGGCCCGTCCCTCCGTGGGTAAGACTGCCTTCTCGCTCAACATCGCCCGCAATGCTGCGGTCGACCACAATATGCCCGTGGCCTTCTTCTCGCTGGAAATGTCGTCCAGCCAGCTGGCCAAGCGTCTGGTGGTGAGCGAGACCGGTCTGGGAGCCGACAAGATCAAGGGTGTCGCAAAATTCGAGGACTACGAGTGGGAGCAGCTCGAGTACAAGCTCAAGTCGCTCTCCAAGGCTCCTCTTTATATCGACGACACTCCCGGCCTGCCCCTGATGGAATTCCGCACCAAGGCAAAGAACCTGGTGAAGAACCGTGGTGTCCGCCTGATAGTGGTGGACTACCTCCAGCTTATGCAGGGACCGGTCGAACTAAAGGGTCTGCGCGAGCAGGAGGTTGCGGCCATTTCCCGTACCCTCAAGGCTACGGCCAAGGAACTCAACATTCCGATCATCGCGCTTTCCCAGCTTTCCCGCCAGGCCGTACAGCGTACCGGCGGCACCGGGAAGCCTCAGCTCAGCGACCTTCGTGAGTCCGGCTCCATCGAGCAGGACGCCGATATGGTCATCTTCATTCACAGGCCCGACTTCGTGGGGCTCTCGCCCAATCCCGAAGACAAGGAAAAGACCCAGATCATCATCGCCAAGCACCGTAATGGCGAGACCACCGAGCTCGACATGGTGTTCAAGAGCGAGAGGGTCAAGTTCCTCGAGCCTGATGATGCCCTCGATGTCAAAGCATCGGCTCCCGTAGCTTCCGCAATGAATTCGATGAACTCGGATTTCGAGTAGCGTATGGCTGCGGAAGAGATCTTCCATACGGGGCGCATCGTTGAGATTACACCGGACTACACTACGGTGGAAATCGTTTCTTCACCGGCTTGCAGTGCTTGTCACGCGGCCGGTTTCTGCGGTATATCGGGTCCTGCCCGCAAGGCCGTCCAGGTTCCCACTTCGGGCATTTCGCACGAGGTCGGGGATGAGGTCTGCGTGGCGCTCCGCCGTTCCATGGGCTTCAAGGCCGTATGGCTTGCTTACGCCATCCCCCTGGCGGTGCTGCTTGCGGTGCTTCTGGGCCTACTGGGTCTCGGTCTGACCGAGCTTACCGCCGGTCTTGCCGCCCTGGGTGCCGTAGCGCTCTACTACGCAGGCCTCTGGCTGCTGCGCGACCGTCTTAGCAACGAGTATTCTTTTTATATCAAGGGAAGATGAATCCTATCATTATCTGGACAGTCGTCATCCTCGCCGGGCTGGGTCTCGTGCTTGCGCTCGTCCTCTTCCTTGTGGCCAGAAGGTTCAGGGTTGAGGAGGATCCGCGCATAGACCTGGTGGAGAAGACCCTTCCGGGAGCCAACTGCGGCGGATGCGGCTACGCAGGCTGCCATGCCTTCGCCGATTCTGCCGTGAAGGCTTCCGACCTGAGCGCCCATTACTGCCCCGTTGGAGGTAACGACGTCATGCAGAAGGTAAGCGACATCCTCGGCTTCAAGATGGAGGCCAAGGCACCCCAGGTCGCAGTCGTACGCTGCAACGGAAGCTGCACCGCCCGTCCCGTTATCAATGAGTACGACGGAGCGGCATCCTGCAGGGTAAAAGCCGCGCTTTATGCCGGCGATACCGCCTGCCCCTTCGGCTGCCTGGGATGCGGAGACTGCGTTGCCGCCTGTGAGTTCGGCGCCCTGAGCATGGATCCCGCCACAGGTCTCCCCGTGGTTGACGAAGCTAAGTGCGTGGCCTGCGGAAAGTGTGTCGCAGCCTGTCCCAAGTCTCTTATCGAGCTTCGCAACAAAGGGCCGCGCGGCATACGCGTGTTCGTGGCCTGTCGCAATACCGACAAGGGCCCCGTCGCCCGCAAGGCCTGCTCCAACGCCTGCATAGGCTGCGGACTCTGTGTAAAGGCCTGCGCCCACGACGCCATCACCCTTGAAAACAATCTGGCTTACGTCGACTTCACTAAGTGCAAGCTCTGCCGCAAATGCGTCGCAGCCTGCCCGACCGGAGCCGTTCACGGGGTTAATTTCCCCAAGGAGGTGAACAATGGCTAAGACGACATTTGCAATAGGCGGGGTTCATCCCGACGATTCCAAACTGGCCCGCGCCTGCGCCATCGAGGTGCTTCCGCTGCCTTCCGTGGTTTACGTCTCAATGGCCCAGCATCTGGGCGCCCCCGCGAAGCCCGTAGTATCCGTCGGCGACAAGGTCCTCACCGGTCAGGTGATAGCCGAACCGGGCGGATTCATCTCTGCATTCGTCCATTCCCCGGCATCCGGCACTGTCAAGGCGATAGCGCCCTTCAAGGACCTCGCCGGCAGGGAAGTACCCCATATCATAATCGACGTGGAAGGCGACGAGTGGGTTGAGGGAGTCGATCTTTCCGATACTCTCATAACCGAACTCCCCGACCGTGAGGTCATCCTCGACAGGGTAAAGGCCTGCGGCGTCGTAGGTTTGGGAGGAGCTACCTTCCCCACGCACGTCAAGCTCAACCCGGCTCCCGGCAGCAAGGCCGATTGTCTCATACTGAACGGTGCCGAGTGCGAGCCCTACCTCACCAGCGACTACCGCATCATGCTCGAGCGCACTAAGGAGATCCTTGTGGGCGCAGCGCTGATGCAGAAGGCCCTCGGAGGCTGCCGTACCGTCATCGGAATAGAGGAGAACAAGCCCGAGGCCATCGCCGCCATGCGTTCGGCTCTCGCATCCCTGCCCTATTCCGGCATAGAGATACTTCCGCTCAAAAAGAAGTATCCGCAGGGCGGTGAGAAGCAGATTATCCAGGCCGTGATGCACCGCGAGGTTGGTTCCGGAGCCCTCCCCATCAGCGTGGGAGCGGTGGTTCAGAACGTAGGCACCTCGCTTGCCGTTTATGAGGCCGTTCAGAAGAACAAGCCGCTCATTACCAACATCCTTACGGTGACTGGCAACTGCCTTCCTGTGGAAAAACAGCACAATTACCTTTTCCGCATAGGCATGCCGCTGAGCTATATCGCCGAATACGCCGGAGGAATCCCCAAAGGAGCCGCCAAGATAGTGAGCGGAGGCCCCATGATGGGACGTGCCATTTCCAATATGGAAGCCGCCACCGTCAAGGGAACTTCTTCCATCCTTTATCTTTCGGAAGAAAGCACCCGCCGCAAGCTTGAATCCAACTGTATACGTTGCGGCCGTTGCGCCGAGGCCTGCCCCATGGGGCTGGAGCCTTTCCTCCTCCGCAGGCTCTGGAAGGCCGGTGACATGGAGGCCCTGGAAGCCAACGCGGTTCAGGACTGCATAGAATGCGGCTGTTGCCTTTACAGCTGCCCCGCATGCATTCCTCTCCTTGATCATATCCGTCAGGCGAAGGGAGCCGTTCTCGGTGCCATACGCGCCCGCGCAGCGGCAGCCAAGGCCGCGGCAGAAGCCAATCAAAAGAATTCGTAGCTATGGCGTATATCGTTTCTCCAAATCCGCACATCCACGCAAAAGTCAGCACCAGAAGCCTGATGCTCGACGTAATAATTGCGTTGTGCCCTGCGGCGGTAGTATCGTTCCTGTTCTACGGCCTTTCCGAGATTGCCATCATGGCATTCAGCGTGGCGTCCTGCGTCTTCCTTGAGTGGGTGGTCAACCGTTACATGCTGCACAGGGCGTCGTCCACCGGCGACCTTTCGGCGGTCGTTACCGGAATACTGCTTGCAATGAACCTCCCTCCGTCCACACCCCTGTGGGTGGTCTTCATCGGAGCCGTGGTCGCCATAGGCGTAGCCAAGATGACGTTCGGCGGCATAGGACAGAACATCTGGAACCCGGCAATTACCGGCCGCGTCTTCCTGCTGGTATCGTTCCCCGCCATTATGACCGACTGGACAATTCCGGCCGGCGGACTCATAGGCAATGTGGACGCTTTCTCCGGTGCCACCCTGCTCCAGCAGGTGGGTCTTCTCGGAGCGAAGGCTGCCGATGCAATGGTGGGTCTGGAGACGCTGTTCAGCAATATGGGCGGTTCCGCCGGTGAAATCTCGGCGCTGGCCCTGCTCGCAGGCTGGGTTTACCTGCTTGTGCGCAAGGTCATCAAGCCCTGGATCACGCTCAGCATCTTCGCTACCGTGGCGCTGGTTGCAGGTATCTTCCATGCAATCGACCCGGCCCAGTTCACCGGAGCGCTCTTTAACCTGCTTACCGGCGGTGTTATCCTCGGTGCATGCTTCATGGCCACGGATTACGTCACCTCGCCCATGAGCGCATGGGGCGGAGTCATCTTCGGGGTAGGCATAGGCATCCTGGTGATGATGATACGTTACTTCGGTTCGTATCCCGAAGGAATGTCGTTCGCCATACTTATCATGAATACGGCGGTGCCCCTTATCGACAGGGCTTTCCACCAAAAGAAATTCGGGAGGGCATAGCATGGCGGCAAAATCTACACTTGCAAACATGGTTCTCTGCCTCACCGGCGTGTGCTTCGTATGCGCCGCCATTCTCGGGGTAGTGTATGCCGTTACCAAGGATCCCATCGAGGCTGCCGCCGAGGCGGAGGCCAGAGCTGCGGTTGGCAGGGTTCTCCCCGAAGGGGGCGAGATCTCTGAGGCCATTCCGGCGGATGCTCCCGGAATTAAGGAGTATTACATTCAGAATCTCGACGGCAGCGTCCTTGCCTATGCGGTCAAGTCCGTATCGGGAGGATTCGGGGGAGACCTCGTGCTGATGGTGGGAGTCCTTCCCGACGGCAGCATTTACAATACTTCCGTGCTATCGCACAGCGAGACTCCCGGCCTCGGCGCAAAATGCACCGAGGAGAAGTCGCACTTCCGCGAGCAGTGGAAAGGTTTTTCCGGCAATTTCGCCGTCACCAAGGACGGAGGCGACGTCGATGCCATCACGGCTTCGACCATTACCTCGAGGGCCTATACCCGTGCGGTGGCGCAGGCTTCCGCATTTGTTGTTGGGTTAAAGGAGGACTAAGCTATGGCGAACAAGCTTTCGATAATTGCAAAGGGCATTCTCAAGGAGAATCCTACCTTCGTACTGGTGCTGGGCATGTGCCCGACGCTTGCCACTACCACCTCGGCCATGAATGGCCTCGAGATGGGGCTTGCCACCATGTTCGTGCTCATCCTGAGCAACACAGTAATCTCGCTGATCGCTCCCGTCGTGCCCGACAAGGTGCACATTCCGGTTTACATAGTGGTAATAGCCACCTTCGTTACCGTGCTGCAGCTCCTCATGCAGGCCTTCGTGCCCGATGTTTACAGGACTCTGGGCCTGTTTATCCCCCTGATAGTCGTAAACTGCATCATTCTCGGCAGGGCCGAGGCGTTCGCAGGAAAGAACGGAGCCTTCGACTCGGCTCTTGACGGCATAGGGATAGGCATTGGATTCACCCTCGCGCTCACCGTTATCGGTATGGTGAGGGAGATTCTGGGAAGCGGTTCCGTCTTCGGATGGAAGTTTATCGCCGGCGATGGCATCCTGGCCTTCGTGATGGCTCCCGGAGCTTTCCTCGTGCTGGGATACCTTATGGTCCTTTTCAATAAACTCAAAAAGAAATAGGAGGGAGCCATGGATTATCTGCTTATCATAGTTTCGGCGATCTTCGTCAACAATATCGTTCTGGCGCAGTTCCTGGGTATCTGCCCCTTCCTCGGAGTATCCGGCAAGCTTTCCACCGCTACGGGAATGTCTCTCGCCGTGTGCTTCGTCATCACCCTCGCCACCGTGGTTACCTGGATGCTCAACCGCTGGCTGCTGATTCCTTTCGGACTCGGCTTCCTCCAGACCATAGCATTCATTCTGGTGATAGCGGCCCTGGTGCAGATGGTTGAGATAGTGCTTAAGAAGGTGTCGCCTGCGCTCTACTCCGCGCTGGGTATCTTCCTTCCGTTGATTACCACCAACTGCGCCGTTCTCGGTGTGGCTATTACAGTGGTTTCCAAGGAGTTCTCATTTGGGGGAGAGCCTCATCTGCTGAGCCTCGGAGAGAGTGCGGTATATGCCTTTGCAACCTCCCTGGGATACGGCCTTGCAATGGTTCTCTTCGCCGGCATCCGCGAACATCTTTCCGGGAACGAGGTCCCGGCAGCATTCAAGGGATTACCCATAGCTTTGATTTCTGTTGGCATAATGGCCCTTGCTTTCCTTGGTTTTTCCGGAATTGTTTAATATTTTTGTACGACTGAAACCTCTAAATCTTTTATAGTATGAAGAAAATCATCCTTTCCATGATTGCCATGTTCGCAATCACTGCGGTGGCCAGCGCAGCTGAGTACACCATCAACGATGCCGACGTCGATGCCCTCATCGAGAACTGCGTCGAGGCTTCCACCATTGCTCTCAACGTTGAGAACAATGCCGTGATCCCCGCTGCCGCTTTCGGTTCCGGTAGTCCTGATGCCGCCGTCACCCTCGTACTCACCTACTTCCTCGGCTGGCTCGGTATTCACCGTCACTATCTCGGAACAAGGCCCTTCATGTGGCTCATCTATCTCGTAACCTTCGGTGGTATCTTCGGAATCGTTCCCCTTATCGACTTCATCTTCGAGATTGTCGCTATTGTGGAAGGTAGCGGAGTAGGCCAGTTCGCAGGCAACACCAGCTTCTTCATGTGGCTTTAATTGAAGTGGCTTGTTGAAATATCGCTTTTCGGGCTGTTCGCAGTCTGCTCCATTCCTTCGCTTGCACAGCGCAAGGTGAGTGCGGATGTTGAGGTCAAGACTGCGGCAGCCGGAAAAGTAACAACAGTTAACAAAAGCGTCTATTGTGCAAACAATGGACGCTTAGTTACTATTATGCGCAATCCGGTGGAATCGTACATACTCACCAATACCAAGGGAGAGTTCAAGATATGGATTCCCGCCGGCAACCAGACGTTCTCGGACGTATCCATGGATTACAGCAGTTTCGGCGACCTGGTGTACCTCAGCATGTGCGGGCGCCTGGACGACCTCGGACTGTTGGCCCTTGGGTATAAGCTTCAGACGACGGTGCGCGAAGAAGGTTATCTGAAGAAGACCTTCGTTACCGCGGGTTCGGGCAAGGCCGCGAAAGTACTTCTCGTCCTAAAGGACTATCTCCCCATCTACTGCGAGTATATATCGGACAAAGGGGCGGTGCTGAACCGTACCTATTATTCCGACTACCGCAATTTTGCCCGTATCATGATGCCCTGCCGCATTACTGCGGTTGACTACGGCACAAAGAAAGATTCCACCGTAACCCGCACCATCTATTCCAACGTGCAGGTCGATGTGGACGATCCCGCTTTCGGGTTTGAAGTTCCTGCCGACGCAAAGCCGGCAAAACTGGACCTCTCCAAGCGTAAATGACTTTTACTGCGGCCATAGGTACTATCCTGACGCTGGCCGCATTGTATGGGCCGGCTGACAGGCCCTCTCCCAACGCATCCTCTCACGACGCACCATCGCCCGACGGTCCTTCGAAATGCCGCCGGGAATGTTCCGTGCCCCTTGCCATCTCCAGGCAGCTGGCCGGAGGATGCTCGTTCGTCCCCGAGTGCCCGGTGTTTTTCTGCGAAGCCGTCAAGGCCGACGGTTTCTTTCCGGCACTCATCTTTACCGCCGACCGCATCACCCGCTCTACCCGCATAGGCTCCGCCGGCAGGGGATTCTTCCCTTCTTCCGACGGTCGGCGCCACGAAGGTCTCGAGGCTTATCATCCCAAACGTATGGCCCCGGTTTTGATGGCGGCTCCCATGCCCGTTTCGGCCGACGTACCAGTCCCGGCGCTGGCATCCGCCCAAGCCCCCATATCCGCTCCGGCCACAGACCCTATAAGTCCGCAGTTGGACTTTGTCAATTATCTTATCGACAGCGACCTCAAGCGCGACGCCTGGGTGCTTCTCGACCAGCCCCGCTGGGCGCCGTCCGATACCCTCGATTATCTTCGCGGCAAGGTTGCATTCAGCCTCAAGGAACTCCCTTCGGCCGAGGCGGCCTTCGACCTCGTTCAGCCTTCTTCTCCCTTTTATGAGGAGGCAATGTTCCATAACGTCGTGGCATGCGCCCACCTCGGGCAGCTGGACAAGGCTGCGGAATTGCTGCATGGTTATTCCGGCACCAACGTTCCCCTTGCTAACCTTCAGCGTGCTGGAATTGCCCTTTTGAAGCGCGATACATCCTCTTATCTGGAGGCTTCGTCCTCCTTCGACTTTTCGAATTACGCCCTGGCCGATAGCGAGCACGGCCTTCAGGACGTTTACAACGGTATGCAGGCACGCTCGCGCAAACGTCCCGGCGTAGCTGCCCTCATGTCGGCCGTCCTGCCGGGCTCTGGAAAGATTTACGCCGGTAAGACGGGAGAAGGTATTTCCGCATTCATCTTCAACGGAACCCTTGCCGCGCTCACCGCCGAGAACGCCGTAAAGGCAGGCCCCCTTAATTGGAAAACGCTGCTTTTCGGTACATGTTTCTCAATCTTTTACATAGGCAATATATACGGGAGCTACGTCTCCGTAAGCATATATAACAATGACCTTCAGAATGCCTTCGATACGGCTGTGCTGTATCACATTCATATTCCTCTCCGCTCTGTTTTCCGCTAGGTCGCAGGACCGCTCGGAGTGGCTTCGGAGGGCCGTGGAACTTGAAAGGATCGTCTTTCAGGGAGGCAGTGCCGTGGAGGTTAACGAGGCCCTCGTGGCCAAGGCCGACTGCTACCGCGAGGTGGGTGAGTGGGAGGCTGCGGTTGCTACGCTGGAGAGGGTGAGGATGTATGCGCTTTCTCCCGAAAGCCGCGACAGCGTCATCTTCCGCAAGGAACTCTGTTATTATAATGCGGGCCGTCCGGAGGATGCCGCCGCATGTATAGAGGAATATGGAGAAGGGGGAGGCCATGACCCGGAGGCACTGATGCTTCATTCGCGGGTACTGACATCCCTCGGGCGCTATGAAGGGGCAAAGAGGAAGTCTCCGGAGAAGGCATATATGCTTGGAATGCTTCCGCCCGCAGGGCATATCTATGCCGGAAAACCTGCCGAAGGGGCGCTTTCCTTCGTGATGAACGCTTCGGTGATCGCGGCCGCCGTCTGGCAGGTGTGCGGAGGTTTTTATATAACCGGAATCCTCGGCGGAGCGATCGCTCTGGAACGTACGTGGAGAGGCTCTTCCGAGAGGGCAATGGAACTGGCGGAGGAATACAACGCCGAGGCCGCCCTTGATTCCTCCCCTTTGAATTTTGTCGAATAAGTCGTATTTTTGTACCTATGTTTAAAATCCTGGAAAAGAAAATGCTCAACCCTACCATCTGCAAGATGGTGGTCGAGGCTCCGAGGGTGGCTGCAGCCGCCTTGCCGGGGCAGTTTCTGATCGTTCGCACGGACGAGAAGGGCGAGCGCATTCCGCTGACTATCAGCGATTATGACCGCGAGCGCGGTACGGTTACAATAGTTATACAGCCCATCGGGGCATCCACCCGGCTGATGGTGGACGCATACTCCGCCGGTGATTCCTTTGCCGACGTGGTCGGCCCCCTCGGCAACGCTTCCGACTTCGTTCATATGAGCGAGGAAGAGTTGAAGGGCCGCAGTTACATCTTCATCGGTGGCGGCCTCGGAACCGCACCGGTCTATCCCCAGGTTAAATGGCTGCATGAGCACGGCGTTCCCGTCGATGTGATAGTGGGTGCCCGCACGAAGGACCTCCTCATCTACGAAGAGGAGCTTTCTTCCGCCTGCGACAACCTATACATGTGCACCGACGACGGCTCCTATGGCTTCAAGGGTGTGGGTACCGCCCAGCTCGAGGCTCTCGTTGCCGAAGGTAAGAAGTACACCAACGCCGTAGCCATAGGCCCGATGATCATGATGAAGTTCTCCACACTGACCTGCAAGAAGCTCAACATCCCCATTATGGTCAGCATGAATACCCTGATGGTGGACGGCACCGGAATGTGCGGAGCCTGCCGTCTTTCCGTGGGCGGAGTCACGAAGTTCGCATGCGTTGACGGTCCCGAGTTCGACGGATATCTCGTAGATTTCGATGAAGCAATGAGGCGTTCAGCCCAGTATAAGGCCGAGGAGGGCCTGGCAAATGGCAAATAGAATTCCCAGGGTGCCCGTCAGGGAGCAGGATCCCAAGGTTAGGGCTCACAATTTCGAAGAAGTCTGTTACGGATATAATATGGAGGAGGCGATGCTCGAAGCGTCCCGCTGCCTGCATTGCAAGAATCCCCGTTGCGTGACCGCATGCCCCGTCGGGGTCAAGATTCCCGATTTTATCGAGCGCATCGTAGCCGGCGACATCGCCGGTGCAGCCGCCAAGATAGCTGAGGATTCATCGCTGCCCGCAGTCTGCGGACGCGTATGCCCTCAGGAGACCCAGTGCGAAGGTTCCTGCGTGCTCGGTGTCAAGTTCGAGCCGGTTTCCATTGGTAAACTGGAGCGCTTTGTCGCCGACAATGCTCCCGCAGCGGAGAAGGTCGCCGCTCCCAAGGGCGGTCACAAGGTTGCCATCATCGGCAGCGGCCCTGCAGGTCTTGCATGCGCCAGCGACCTGGCAAAGGCAGGATGCGACGTCACCATCTTCGAAGCCCTTCACAAGGCCGGCGGCGTGCTTGAGTACGGTATTCCCGAGTTCCGTCTCCCTAAGGAGAAGGTTCTCAAGCGCGAGCTCGATTCCGTTCGTGCCCTCGGTGTCAAGATCGAGACCGACGTCATCGTAGGCCGTACCGTCAGCATTGACGACCTTATGGACAAGGAAGGCTTCGAGGCCGTGTTCGTGGGAACTGGTGCCGGTCTGCCCAAGTTTATGGGCATACCCGGCGAGAATCTCAACGGAGTTTTCTCCGCCAACGAGTTCCTCACCCGCAACAACCTCATGAAGGCTTTCCTCGACGATTACCGCACCCCCATCCATGCCGGCCGCAAGGTTTGCGTGGTCGGTGGAGGAAACGTGGCCATGGATGCCGCCCGTACGGCTCTCAGGCTCGGTGCCGATACCACTATCGTTTACAGGCGTACCGAGGTCGAACTTCCCGCCCGTAAGGAGGAGGTCCACCACGCCAAGGAAGAGGGCATAGAGTTCAGCATGCTCACCAATCCCATTGAGATACTCGGCGACGAGAAGGGTTGGGTGCGTGCCCTGCGCTGCGTGCGCATGGAGCTCGGCGAACCCGACGCCAGCGGCCGCCGCAGTCCCGTCCCCGTACCCGGTTCTGAGTTCGAGATCGAGACCGAGACCGTCATCATGGCCCTCGGAACATCGCCTAACCCGCTCATCTCCCGCACCACTCCCGGTCTGGAAGTCACCAAGCGCGGAGGACTTGTGGCGGATGAGGCAGGTGCCACCACCCGTCCCGGCATCTTCGCCGGCGGTGATGCCGTTACCGGTGCCGCTACCGTCATCCTGGCTATGGGCGCCGGCCGCAAGGCTGCCGCAGCCATAAAGGACTACCTCAAGATATAGGAGCGCCGGGATTGCAGCATACAACACGAAATCCGTTCGCAAAAAAGGCCCTTTTTGCGAACGGATTGTCATTTTCGGAAGGTTTGTTTGCAAAACAGGCCGTTTTTGCAAACGGAATTGCAGCGAACGCCGAAGTCTCCGCTTGCGCTCCCTGAAAGAAGCGTCCGCTAAAGGTCGCGCTGCGTCGGAGCCTCCGGTGGCGCGTTGAGTCCAGCGCTATTGCTATATTACCGTATAGGAGAACGTAGCAACGGCGGGGAAGTGGTCGGAGATGAACGTCTTTCCGGCGTACGCCCCGTCCACCACCTTGAACGATAAGGCCAGGACGCTTCCGTAGTAAAAGATGTGGTCGATCTGGCTCTTTGGAGCGTTGTAGTTGTTGAAGGTATATTTGTCCCTGTCGCTCTGAATCGCGTTGGCCCTGGCGCTTTTCATTATTGCCGGTGTGCCGCGGAGCAGGGGATCGAACACTGCGTTGGATTCGGTGGTGTTGAAGTCTCCCGTCAGGAACATTGGTTCGCCCGAGGTGTTGATTTCCTTCATCTTGCTAATTATCAGCTTCATGCCTTCCGTTCTGGCGGTATTGCCGCTGTCGTCGAGGTGGGTGTTGAACATGAAGAACTGAAGCCCCGTTTCCTTAACGCGGAAATGTACCCAGGTTGCGGTGCGGTTATAGTTGGCGTCCCATCCTTTGCCGGGTTGGTCCGGGGTGGTGGACAGCCAGAAGGTGCCCTTGTCCAGAACATCCAGTTTGTCCTTCAGCCAGAATATGGCCATTGCCTCTTCGAACGAATACGAAGTGGTGGTTTCGGGCACGTTTCCGCTGTCGCGCTTGATGCCGTACCACGAGTATTCGGGATGATGGCTCACGATGGATGTAATTTCGTGGGCCTGGGCTTCTTGGGTGCCGATAATGAGGGGTTTCTGGTCCGTAATCATTGCGGCCACAGCCTCTTCGCGTGCTGCCCAGCTGTTTTCGCCGGAACGTTTGTCCACGTTCACGTTGAAGGTCATGATACTGAGTTGGTAGTGAATCCTGCCCGAGCCATCGGTAGGCATTTTCGGGTCGCTTTCTTTGCAGGATGTCAGCGCAGCCGCAAGTGCGGCGAGCGCTATAAAATGTTTGATGGTCATTTTTCCCATAATGCAGCGTTTACGCTCTTATAGTTTTCGGCAGCGCCTCCATTGCACAGATACGAAGTGTAATTGGAGGACGTTATCGCCGTACCGTTAATACTTCCACGTACTTTGATAGGTTTTGCGGTGGTGCCGGTTACAACCGTCTTGTTTCCGGAATTATACAGTCCTATGATAAGACCGTATTTGGTGACGCCGTTGCTGAATACCATCGTGACGTCGATGTAGTTGTCGCAGGTGGCGCCGTTCTCCTCCACGTTGCCCTGGTTGCCGTACAGGCCTCCCAGTCCGGCCATGGCGGTATTTGCGGTAAGTTTGCCTTCGAGGACGAGCCCTGTGGTTTCATGCGCCTGCGAGTGGAAACCCACGCCCAGTGCGGCTACCGAAGCGGAATTGGCTGAATTGATGGTAATATCAGCCTTGGAACTGCTGTTGCGCACCCGTCCTGTTCCTCCGAGAAGCCCGGCGAAACGACCCTTACCCGCTCCGGAAATGATGATGTTTCCGGTATTGTTGCAGTTCTCCACTACTGACGGAGGATTCTGAGCTTCTGTGCCCGGCCAGCCCATGATTCCGCCCACGGCGGTATTGGAAACGGCCGAGTCGAAGTCAACCGTAATGGTTCCCTTGTTGTCGCAGTTCCTGATGTCGCCGTTGTTCTGGTTTGCAGAATGGAAGCGTCCGCCCGCTATTCCTCCTACGCAGATGAGGTCTTCATGGTTGGTATCCGTTGCTGCCGACCTGTCGGAGGTCCAGCTGCAGATATTGATGGCTCCCTCGTTGACGCAGTCTTCCACGTCTCCGTCCGGCGACGAAACTATGCCTCCGATCTGATGGCGCCCCTTGGCACCCGTCTGCTTCTCTATCGCGGAATCTTTATAAGAGATTTCTCCGTAGTTGTTGCATTTGCTGATCTTGGCTCCCTTGACGGCGCCCGCAATTCCCCCTATGCCAGGAGTCATATAGTTGATACTGAGAGGGATATAATCGTAATCGATTCTGCTGGAGGTATGGGAGAAGTCCAGGGTGAGTTTCCCCCTGTTCTCGCATTCGCTGATATTGCCGGAACTGTGGGCAACTACGCCGGCGAGCATGGTTCCGCTCAGTCCGATCGCGGTAAGCGTAATGTCTCCGAAGTTCTTGCATGAGCTTACGGGACCTGAGGATTTGCCGGCTATTCCGCCGAGAAGTATGCCCTTGTCGAAGGCTTCCGCGGTGCTGGAATAGGCCACAGCCGCGTGGTTCTCGCAGCCTTCGAGCGAGCCCGAATTCTCCTGAACTATCGTACCGAAGATGTTATAATCTGCGGCCTTGACATTAAAGCTGCAAGAGGAGTCGAGCACAAGGTTCTTTATGGTGCCGGTGTTGGCAAGGAAGAGGGGTTTTTCGGAAGAAAGATTCTTGATGGCATAGCCAGAGCCGTCGAAGACGCCGGCAAAGCCGGACGCCGGAGCGAGGTTCAATCCGCTAAGGTCAAGGTCCGCTCCGAGTTTGACTATGTCTGACGAAGAGCATTCCGAGGCATGGTTCGCCAGCCAGCTGGTAAAGGCGTATGCCGTCTTGATGGTAAGCGGATAAGTGAACACGATGAAACCCGTGACGGCGCTGGAGCTGTTGGACCAGAAGGAGACCGCCCCATCGGCAACGGTACGTACACGCACCTTATAGGCCGTTTCCGGCATCAGATTGCTTATGGTATAGGAAAGACCGGTGGTTGACCCTGCCGTGGAATACTCCGCGGCGGAGGCGACGCAGTACTGAATGTCGTAGCCCACGGCGCCTTCCACTGCCGGCCACGATACCGTAATGGCATCGTCGGTAGCTTCGAGCGCTATTACCGGGGCTTCCGGTACGGGGGATCTGCCGGGTTCGGGATCCTGCCCGGTCTTTTCTTCTTTTTTGCAGGAGCCGAATATGACGGCTGAGCACAGTAAAGTCAGGTATATAATCTTTTTCATCACATCGGACGATGATTACTGCAAAGTTACGAAAACAATTCTTATATTTGACGCTGCAACCAACAGCATTTCTAACCATGAAGAGAATTCTTATCACACTCGCAATCCTGGTGTCATCTGCCAGCTTTGCTTTCGCCCAGTACGGACCCGGAATGCTTATCGGAGGCGGTTTTTATGCCGCAAAGCAGAAATCCGAGGCCGGTGGCAATACACAGTCCTGCAGCGGACCTGGTTTTTACCTTGCCGGAGGAATGACAAGCAACCTTACCAGAGGTATCGACTATACCATGGAGTTCTTCTACGAGACCTACACCCTCGACACCAGCACCAATGCGTACGACGGTTCCCAAACGGAATCCAATATAGGTTACGACATTAAGCTGATGCTTAACTTCCCTGCATCCGATTCCATGGCTCTGCTTCCGTATTTCGGTGTCGCGTATATGTATGGCCTGAGATCCACTGCGACTACGACCACTGGAGGCGTGAAAACGACCGTCGACTGCTACGATTCCGATAAGATGGCCGGCGTCAATTACCAGAGGATGGACATGTTCCTTCTTGCCGGAGCCGCTCTCAACATCGGACCCTCGCTCCGTGTGGACGTAGGTGCCTGGTTCGGTATGTGGAACCGTATCACCAATGTAAAGGGCACTAAGACCACGGACGGCACCAACCTCCGTCTCGGCGTCTACTACATGTTCTAGAAGCGCTGCGCCGGACCCCCGCTTTGCCGGAGGCTCCGCTTGCGCTCCCTGAAATGAGCGTCCGCTAAAGATCGCGCTTCGTCGGACCCCCGTCGTTTGCTGCAATTCCGTTTGCAAAAACGCCCCTTTTTGCAAACAAACCTTTCGAAAAAGACAATCCGTTCGCAAAAATGGCCTTTTTTGCGAACGGATTTCGTTTGTTGTGATCCCGGCGCGATTCGAACGCGCGACCCACAGCTTAGAAGGCTGTTGCTCTATCCAACTGAGCTACGGGACCGGAAAAAGCGTGCAAATATACTAATTATTCCGCTTTGCGTTTCGGTTTTTGAGGATTACGACGCGCATAATGTATGACCAGGCCCCCAGCACTATCACCAGCACGGCGTGCAGCTCGTGGCTCAGGGTAGCGAAGAGCAGGCCTATCTCGTTGCTTGCCCCGTAGAGCACGGAAAGCGTGGAACGTAGCAGGTAGTGGTATGCACCTATGCCCCCGGGAACGGGAATCGCGGATCCTATGTTTCCTATCGACGCCACGAACAGTCCGTCTCCTGCGTTCAGGTGTGAGAGGTCCGGTATGGCCTTCAGCACGAAGTAGGTCATCAGGTAATACATGCCCCACACTCCCAGCGTGTTGAGCAGGAAGGGGAGTTTGTTGCGTATCCTTGCGAACGTGGCGAATCCCTCCAGGAAGCCGCGTATGGTCTCGTCCATCTTGGCGAAGAAGCGGCTGCGCTCTTTAAGCCGGCGCACGGCCAAAAAGAAAGCCACCACTGCCAGCACCAGCGCAAGTATGATCAACAGGAAAAGGGCCCTGTCCGTAAGCGGGTGCCAGATATTGTCGATGAAGAATCCTCCGAACCTGCCCCATCCCAGGAACAGCGCCGCAAAGAAGATGACGAATACCACGGCTATGTCCCAGGCCCTCTCCATGAGTATGGTACCGAAGACCTTCTGGAAGGGGAGTTTGGGGGAGGTGAGCATTGCGCAGCGAAGGAATTCTCCCGAAGTGGGGATGGCAATGCTGCAGAGGGCGCCTATGTTGGTAACGTCCCAAACGCGTCCGTAGTGGATGTCGGGGTCGAGGGGTCGGAGAAGCTGCTTCCAGCGCATGGCGCGGAAGATAAGTGCGCAGTACGATGCCGCAAAGAAACAGGCGATACAGAACCAGTTGGTAGCCCTAAGCCCCTCCATGAACACCTGCCAGTTCACTCCGCGGCAGGCGAAATACACCAGCACTCCCGCCAGGATAAGCGAGAGCGTGTATTTCAGAACGTTACCCAACTTTTTGTTCACAGTATGCAAAGTTAACGATTATCCGATAATATTTCCTATTTTTGTTAGTCAATAGTACGCCATGAAGTCGATACTCGGAATAGGAAACGCACTTACGGATATTCTGGCAATCCTGCCGGACGATTCCCTGCTTAAGGAATACCATCTGCCCCTCGGAAGCATGCAGCACGTGGATATGGAAACGGGCGACCGTATCTGGTCCGCACTCAAGAAGGTGGGGGTGAAATATGTTCCGGGAGGCTCGGCGGCCAACACCATCACCTGCACCTCCATCTTCGGAATGCCCTCCGGCTACATAGGCAAGATAGGCGACGACGAGTTGGGGCAGCTTTTCCGCAGCACCATGGAGCAGTACGGAGTGCGCACCACCATGCTCCACAGCGACAAATCGTCCGGACGCTGCATGGTATTCATCACCGGCGCCAACGCCGAGAGGACTTTCGCCGACTACATGGGAGCCGCCCTCGAGATGGGTCCTGAGGACCTCAAGCCGGAGTACTTCGAGGGCTACGATTACTTCCATATCGAGGGCTATCTGGTTCAGAACCAGGACCTTATCGCCAAGGCCGTGCAGATGGCCCGCGAGGCCGGCTGCATCATCTCCATCGACATGGCTTCGTACAACGTGGTGGAGAGTAACGACGCCTTCCTGCATAATCTCATCGACAGATACGTGGACATAGTCTTCGCCAACGAGTCCGAGTGCCGCGCCTTTACCAAGAAGGACGATCCGGTCGAGTCGTTGCGTGAGCTTGCAACCCATTGCGAGATAGCCGCACTCAAGGTCGGCAAGGACGGAAGCTGGGTAAAGAGCCGCGACGAGGAGATTTACATCCCCGCCTGGCCGGCCACTCCCATTGACGGAACCGGCGCCGGCGACACCTATGCCGCAGGCTTCCTCTATGCCCATTCGCTCGGTCTGCCCCTCAAGGTGTGCGGCGAGGTCGGGTCCATCATAGCCGCCAAGGTGGTTGAGGTGGTGGGAACCAAGATAGACGTTCCCCGCTGGAGGACCGCCAAACTGGAGATACGCGAACTGATAGAGAAGGCAAATGCTTAAGCTTTTCCATAGCAGGATACCCACTTCGATAGTCCCCCTTGCGGAGTTCCGCAGGGTGACGGTCCTGCTGGATGCCACCGCTCCCGACTTCGAGAAGGCCTGGAACGGTGCGTTGACTTTCTTCGGCAAGACCGGATCTGAGCTTACCGTGGTTCCCGTCGAGCGCAAGGGCCTCATCCGTACCAGTCGCAAGACGGATGTGCTGATATCTTTGCTGCCCGTCCATGACTGGCGTTCCAGATATGTGGTATGCCGCAGCCAGGCTAAGTTCAAGATTGGTCGCGGGCAGTTCGACAAGCCGGTTTTCGATCTTGTGGTGTCCGACCCTGAAGGCAGGCAGTTCCCTCAGTCGGAAGTGCTCGAAAAGATTTTTGACATTCTTCGCAAGCTCAAATGAAGAGGCTTCTGATAGTGTTCCTGATTTCGATGGTGCCGCTGATAGAACTCCGCGGTGCGATTCCCTATGCCGTGGGTTTCGGGCTCCCTCTGGTGCCTTCTTGCATAGTGGCTGTTATCGGGAACATACTGCCGGTACCTTTTATCTTCCTCTTCGGCCGCCGTCTGCTGGAATGGGGGAAAGACCGCCGCTTTGTGGGCGGATTCTTCCGCTGGTGCCTTGAGAAAGGTGCCCGTGCCGGTGAGAAGCTCGGGAGCAAGTCGGGATGCGGGCTTTATGTGGCGCTGCTGCTTTTCGTTGGTATACCTCTGCCCGGGACGGGCGCCTGGTCCGGCACCCTCGCCGCCAGTATTCTCGATATGGATTTCCGCAAGAGCGTAATCTACGTCACACTCGGAGTCCTTCTTGCCGGTGCCATCATGCTGGCCGCCTCCCTCGGCGTCTTCGGCATCTTCTCCGCCTTAGCTTAGTTTATTCAGGCCCCCAGTACCAGCTCCACCGGGCAGTGGTCGGAGCCGAAGATTTCGTTGTGGATGTCGGCGGAAGCGATGCGCCCGGCAAGCCCGGAAGATACCAGGAAATAATCGATGCGCCACCCTACGTTGCGTTCGCGGGCGGCCATGCGGTAGCTCCACCAGGAGTATTTGGCCTCTCCGGGATGGAGCGCCCGCCAGCTGTCGGTGAATCCGGCCGCCAGGAGTTCCGTCATCTTGCCGCGTTCCTCGTCGGAGAAGCCTGCGTTGAAGTGGTTGGTATCGGGATTCTTGAGGTCTATCTCCTCGTGGGCCACGTTCATGTCGCCGCAGATAATAACGCCCTTGCGCTCTGCCAGACCGCTCACATAAGCGCGGAAGGCGTCCTCCCATCGCATGCGGTAATCCAGGCGGCGCAATCCGTCCTGTGAGTTGGGCACATAGACGTCCACCAGATAAAAGTCCGGCATTTCGAGCGTAACTACACGGCCCTCGTGGTCGTGCTCGTCGACGCCTATTCCGTACGAAACGGACAAGGGGGTATGCCGGGTATAGATCGCGGTACCCGAGTAACCCTTTTTGTCGGCGTAGTTCCAGTATGAGGTATAGCCGAGGAATTCCAGGTCTATCTGTCCCGCCTGAAGTTTTGTTTCCTGAAGGCAGAAGAAGTCGGCGTCCAGATCCGCGAAGATATCCGCGAACCCTTTGCCGGCCACAGCGCGGAGGCCGTTCACGTTCCAGCTTATGAACTTCAGCTTATTGTCCATTCGGCCCCGTCCTTTGTGTCCTTGACCGTGATACCCAGGGCCTTGAGCGCGTCGCGTATGGCGTCGGAAGCGGCCCAGTCCTTTGCCTCCTTGGCCTTTGCGCGTTCCGCAAGAACCATATCCATCAGACCGCCTATTACCTTTGAGGAAGCGCCGTCTCCGGCCTCTTCGTCGCGGAGGCCGAGTACTCCGAACACTATGTCGTCGAAAATCTGAACGAGCGTGGCAATGTCGCCCTCCGAGAGCTTCAACGAACCGGCCTTTGCAGAATTGATAACGCGCACGGCGTCAAATATGTGTCCGAGTGCAATGGGAGTATTCAGATCGTCGCAGAGGGCCTCGTAAATGCCGTCGAAGATGGCCTTCACCTCGGCGGATGTGGCCGGGCAATTGTCGGGAGCCACCGAATCGGAGAGTTCTCCGTAAGGCAGGGCAGGGGCCTTCTTCCCTGCCATCGCATACAGGTCCTTGGCCGCGGCCATCACCTTGCGGTAGGCCTTTTCGGAAGCCTGCAGGGCCTCGTTACCGAAGTCCAGCGTGCCGCGATAATGTGCCTGAAGGATGAAGAAGCGTACGGTCATCGGGGTGTAGGCCTGATCCAGCTTGGGATGGTCGCCCGCAAACAGCTGAGGCAGGGTGATGAAGTTCCCGAGGCTCTTGCCCATCTTCTGGCCGCCTATGGTAATCATGTTGTTGTGTACCCAGTAGTGCACTCCCTGCGTGCCGCGCGAGGCCACGTTCTGGGCGATCTCACACTCGTGGTGGGGGAACATCAGGTCCATTCCGCCGCCGTGTATGTCGAACTCGTAACCGAGATACTTCTCTCCCATCACCGAGCACTCCAGGTGCCAGCCGGGGAAGCCGTCGCTCCACGGGGACGGCCAGTGCATTATATGCTCGGGCTCCGCCTTTTTCCAGAGGGCGAAATCGTAGGGGGCACGCTTATCGCTCTGCCCGTCAAGGCTCCGGGTTCCCTCGAGGGTATCGTCGAGATTGCGTCCGGACAGCACTCCGTAATGGTGTTCGGCATTGTATTTTGCAACGTCGAAATACACGCTACCGTTACTGATGTAGGCGTATCCGGTGCCCAAGATCTTCTTAACGGCCTCAATCTGCTCCACTATATGTCCCGATGCGCGCGGCTCTATGGAAGGCGGCGCCACGTTGAGCATGCGCATGGCCTCATGGTAGCGGAAGGTGTAGCTCTGCACCACCTCCATGGGCTCCAGCTGCTCCAGGCGGGCTTTCTTGGCTATCTTGTCCTCACCCTCGTCGGCATCATGCTCCAGGTGACCCACGTCGGTAATGTTGCGCACATAGCGCACCTTGTATCCGAGGTGTCTCAGGAGCTTGAATAGCACGTCGTAGGTCACTCCCGGACGGGCATGGCCGAGATGGGCGTCGCCATAGACTGTGGGCCCGCAGACATACATTCCAACGTGCCCGGGATTGACGGGACGGAAGAGTTCCTTACTGCGGGAGAGGGTATTGGTGAGGTAGAGGTCGCGCATGGGATACTAATGCTTGAGGGCGTAGGTGATGGTCGTAACGACGCGGAGTTTCTTGATCTGGGGGTTGTTGTCGTCCTTGCTGTTGATGCTGAACTGGCCCTGGTCGGCGGATACAATCTTCCCGAGACGGCTGCCGGAATTCTTTGCGAACTGCGCAGCGGTAATCTTTGCATTGGCGATAGCCTCTTCCATCATCTTGGGCTTCATCTCCTGGAAGGAAACGAAGGAATACGACACAGGATTGGAATAATCGTCGTTAATTATGGCTATGCCCTGCTTGAGGAGTTCCCCCTGACGGGAGATAATTCCACGCACCTTTTCCACATCGCGGGAATCGACCGTAATCACGGTCTTGATGCGGTAGCGGTAAGGGAGACGCTCGTTGCTCCATCGGTCGGCTTCCTTATCCGTGACGGCGGGCGTACCGACTATAATCTCGGAATCTTCCACGCCGTAGCCGGAGAGGAACTTGTGTATCTTGTTCACTTTGGAAGAAGCATTCGCGTAAACGAGCTGAAGGTCATCGCCGGTTTCCACCGTAGTGATGGCCCAGGTCACCTGATCCGCAGGCACCTCGATTTCCGAGAGACCCTTGACCGTTACGCGCCTGTCCTTGTTGGTAAAGTTGTCGATGCCGGCCTTCAGCAGGAGCCCGAAGACCACGATTGCTGCGGCGATTACGGCCGCTTCGATTATGTGGGATGCTTTCATATCACACAAAGTTAGTTTTTTTTCGACAAAAATGCCACCCCCAAAAAGAGAATGACCAGCCAATCCTGCGACTGACCGGTCATTCTTGTGTTGGAGATTGAACGCTTACAGGTCCATCAGCTGATCCTGCACGGCTTCGTCCTTCCGTCCTACCACAATGTCCTGGTAGTCCGACAGTCCGGTTCCGGCCGGAATCAGGTGACCGCATATGACGTTCTCCTTCAGGCCCTCGAGGTGGTCGACGCGGCCGCGGATGGCGGCTTCGCTGAGCACCTTGGTGGTTTCCTGGAAGGATGCGGCGGAGATGAAGCTTCCGGTACGCAGTGCGGCGCGGGTAATACCCTGCAGCATCAGCTTCGCGGTAGCGGGCTCCGCGGGACGCAGGCTCATGAGCTTCTTGCCCTGACGCTCGAGCGAGGAATTCTCGCCGCGCATCTCGCGGGCAGTAAGCAGGTCGCCTGCAAAGTACTTCTCGCTATCGCCGGGGGCGAGCACGATGTACTTGCCATATATGCGGTCGTTCACGTCCATGAACGTGCTCTTGTCAACGAGCTCTTCCTGAAGGAATTCGGTATCGCCGGGGTTGGTGATTTCCACCTTGCGCATCATCTGGCGTACGATTATCTCGAAGTGCTTGTCGTTGATCTTAACGCCCTGGAGGCGGTAAACGGCCTGTACTTCGTTGACTATGTACTCCTGCGCCTTGACGGGACCGAGTATGTTCAGGATGTCGGTAGGCGAAACGCCGCCGTCCGAGAGGGGCGTACCGGCCTTCACGTAATCGTTCTCCTGGACCAGAATCTGCTTGGTGAGGGGCACGAGGTAGTGCTTCTCCGCGCCGCTGCGGTTCTTGACCGTAATCTCGCGGTTTCCGCGCTTTACCTTGCCCATGATCACCTCGCCGTTGATCTCGGAGAGGATTGCCGGGTTGGACGGGTTGCGGGCCTCGAACAGCTCCGTAACGCGCGGCAGACCACCGGTAATATCGGAAGCCTTGCCGATCGCACGGGGTATCTTGATGATGATCTGGCCGGTGCGGACCGCGCTGCCCTCCTCCACGGTGACGTGGGCGCCTATAGGCAGGTTGTACTGCTTGAGGGTTTCGCCGCCGTCGCCGAGAATGACGAGGGTAGGGTTCTTGGTCTTATCCTTGCCTTCGATAATCACCTTGTCGGTGCTCATGCTGAACTCGTCTGCGTTGTCCTTGCGGAAGGTTACGCCTTCGATCATGTTCTCGAAACCGACCTTACCGGCCGTCTCGACGAGCGTGATGGCGTTGTAGGGATCCCATTCGCAGATGCGGTCTCCCTTCTTGACCTTGTCGCCGTCCTTCTTGTAAAGGATGGATCCGTAAGGGATATCGTAGCGCGAGAACGCGTAGCCCGTGTTCTCGTCCACGATGCTGAGTTCAGCCATACGGCTCACCACGACGGTTTCGCTTCCGCCGTCCTCGTTCGTGCGTTCGATAGTACGCAGTTCCTCGAACTGGAGCTTACCGTTGTACTTGGAGTCGATGGACGAATCCACCACCGATCCTCCGGCGGTACCACCGACGTGGAAGGTACGAAGCGTAAGCTGGGTACCGGGTTCGCCGATGGACTGGGCCGCGATGACACCTACCACTTCGCCCTTCTCAACCATGCGGCTCGTTGCGAGGTTGCGTCCGTAGCACTTGGCGCATACGCCGTGCCTGCTTTCGCAGGTGAGCACGCTGCGGATTTCCACCTGCTCGATGGGCAGGGTATCGATGAGGGCGGCCTCCTTCTCGCGGATTTCCTCTCCTGCGTGCAGGATGAGTTCTCCGGTAAGGGGATTGAAGATGTCGTGGACGGTGGTACGTCCAAGTATGCGTTCGCCGAGCGATTCCACAATCTCGTCCTTGTCCTTGATGGCCGTGGCGATGAGTCCACGGAGGGTTCCGCAGTCCTCTTCGGTGATGATCACGTCGTGCGATACGTCCACGAGACGCCTGGTCAGGTAACCTGCATCAGCGGTCTTGAGGGCGGTATCGGCCAGACCTTTACGGGCTCCGTGAGTCGAGATGAAGTACTCGAGCACCGTCATTCCTTCCTTAAGGTTGGAAATGATGGGGTTCTCGATGATCTCGGCTCCGGCCGCACCGGACTTCTGGGGCTTAGCCATCAGTCCGCGCATGCCGCAGAGCTGCTTGATCTGCTGGGTTGATCCACGGGCACCGGAATCCAGCATCATGTACACCGGGTTGAATCCCTGCTGGTCGGCGGAGATCTGCTTGGTGACGATGCCGGTGAGCTTGTTGTCGATGGTCGTCCAGAGGTCGATCACCTTGTTGTAGCGCTCGTTGTTGGTGATGAAGCCCATCGCGTAGTTGTTCTTGATGTCGGCCACCTGCTTGTAGCCTTCTTCGATGAGCCCCGTCTTCTCCTTGGGGATTATAACGTCGCCGAGGTTGAAGGAAATACCTGCGCGGAACGCCTGGTCGTAACCGAGATTCTTGATGTCGTCGAGGAACTTTGCCGTGCGGGTTACGCCGGTGTTCTTGATGACCTCGGTTATGATGTTGCGCAGCGCCTTCTTTCCGAGCACTTCGTTGACGTAAGGCACCTCGTCGGGAACGTACTGGTTGACGATGATACGTCCGGCAGTGGTCTCGACGATATGGGTACCCTTGGAGGCATCCTGCTTGTCGACCGGGATGCGCACCTTGATGGCGGCGTGCATCTCGATAGCCTTCTCGTTATAAGCTATGATAACTTCCTCAGGCCCGTAGAAGGTCATCCCTTCGCCCTTCGCGCCGGGACGCACCTTGGTGATGTAGTACAGACCAAGGACCATGTCCTGCGAAGGAACGGTGATAGGGGCGCCGTTCGCGGGGTTGAGGATGTTCTGGCTTCCGAGCATGAGGAGCTGTGCCTCCATGATGGCGGCGTTGCCCAGAGGGAGGTGCACAGCCATCTGGTCACCGTCGAAGTCGGCGTTGAAAGCCGTACATGCGAGCGGATGCAGCTGGATGGCCTTGCCCTCGATCATCCTGGGCTGGAAAGCCTGGATACCGAGCCTGTGAAGGGTAGGTGCACGGTTGAGGAGCACCGGATGGCCCTTCATCACGTTCTCGAGTATATCCCAGATGACCGGATCCTTGCGGTCCACGATCTTCTTTGCGCTCTTGACCGTCTTCACTATGCCGCGCTCGATGAGCTTGCGGATGATGAACGGTTTGTAAAGTTCGGCCGCCATGAATTTGGGCAGTCCGCACTCGTGCATGTTGAGTTCGGGACCCACCACGATGACGGAACGTGCGGAGTAGTCCACGCGCTTACCGAGGAGGTTCTGGCGGAAGCGTCCCTGCTTGCCTTTGAGCGAGTCGGACAGGCTCTTGAGAGCACGGTTGGTCTCGCTCTTGACGGCGCTCGACTTCTTGGAGTTGTCGAACAGGCTGTCAACGGCTTCCTGGAGCATGCGCTTCTCGTTACGCAGTATCACTTCGGGGGCCTTGATCTCGATGAGCTTCTTGAGGCGGTTGTTACGTATGATAACGCGCCTGTAGAGGTCGTTGAGGTCGGAGGTCGCGAAGCGTCCGCCGTCGAGGGGAACCAGAGGACGGAGATCCGGCGGAATGACCGGAACCACCTTCATGATCATCCACTCGGGACGGTTGATGCGTCCGCTCTCCTGGAACCACTTTACTACCTGAAGCCTCTTGAGGAGCTCGGCCTTGCGCTGCTGGGAGCTTTCTGCAGCCCAGCGCTGACGGAGGTCGCGTCCGAGAGCTTCGGGATCGATTTCCTTGAGCAGGTCGTAGATACCCTCGGCACCCATCTTCGCCACGAACTTGTCGGGGTCGGAGTCAGGAAGATTCTCATTGCCGGGCAGCTTTGCGAGCACGTCGAGGTACTCATCCTCGGAGAGCAGCTCCATCTTGTCGATGCCGCTGGCGCCGGGACGGGTGACTATGTACTTCTCGTAGTAGATGACCGATTCGAGTTTCTTCGAAGGAAGGCCGAGGACTGCGGAAATCTTGTTGGGTGCGCTCTTGAAGTACCAGATGTGGGCCACCGGAACGGTAAGGGTTATGTGTCCCATACGTTCGCGGCGGACCTTCTTCTCGGTCACCTCCACGCCGCACCTGTCGCAGACGATTCCGCGGTAACGGATCCTCTTGTATTTCCCGCAATAGCACTCATAGTCCTTGGTAGGGCCGAAGATCTTTTCGCAGAAAAGACCGTCCCTTTCCGGCTTGTAGGTCCTGTAGTTGACCGTTTCCGGCTTGAGGACCTCGCCGCAACTCCTGTCGATAATATCTTCCGGAGATGCAAGGGAGATGCTGATAGTCTGGAAATTGCTCTTTACCTTGTTTTCCTTATTATTGAAAGTAGGCATATTCTTGATTCGATTTTCCGTTATCAATTAGTCCAGGGTAACCTTGAGTCCGAGTCCCCGCAGTTCGTGGAGGAGAACGTTGAGGGATTCGGGAATTCCTGCAGGCGGCATCGGGTCACCTTTGACGATGGCCTCGTATGTCTTGCTCCTGCCGGTTACGTCGTCGGACTTGACCGTAAGGATTTCCTGAAGAGCGTTCGCAGCGCCGAAGGCCTCGAGGGCCCACACTTCCATTTCACCGAAACGCTGTCCACCGAACTGGGCCTTACCGCCCAGAGGCTGCTGAGTGATGAGGGAGTAGGGACCTATGGAACGGGCGTGCATCTTGTCGTCCACCATGTGACCGAGCTTAATCATGTAGATTACACCTACGGTCGCAGGCTGGTCGAACCAGTCGCCGGTTCCGCCGTCGCGCAGACGGGTACGTCCGAAGCGGGGAACACCCGCCTTGTCGGTATAGGAGCAGATCTCGTCGATGCTCGCACCGTCGAAAATCGGGGTGCTGAACTTGAGACCGAGCTCACTGCCCGCCCATCCGAGAACGGTTTCGTAGATCTGTCCGAGGTTCATTCGGGAAGGCACGCCCAGAGGGTTGAGGACAATGTCGACGGGAGTACCGTCCTCGAGGAAAGGCATATCCTCCCTGCGGACGATCTTTGCGACAATACCCTTATTTCCGTGGCGTCCTGCCATCTTGTCACCGACGGTGATCTTACGCTTCTTGGCTACGTATACCTTTGCGAGCTGCATTACTCCGTTGGGCAGTTCGTCACCGACCTTCATCTGGTCCATTTCGCGCTTGCAAATTGCCGCCTCGGCCTTGATGGCGATGCAGAAATTGTTGATAAGCTCGCGGATCAGAGCATCGGAGGCCTTCTCGCCGGTCCATTTGTTGGAATTGACGTTCTGGTAGTCTATGCCCTTGAGGAGTTCTGCGGTGATCTTCTTGTCCTTGGGGATAATTTCAACCCCGTAGAGGTCGAAGATGCCCGCGCTCTTCTTGTTCTTGGTAAGAACTGCGAGTTTCTGGAGGAATTCGGTGCGCAGCTTGGCTGCCTTCTGTTCGAACTCGGCCTGACGGATTTCCAGCCTGGCTTTCTGATCGGACTTGGCGCTCTTGCGTCCGCTCTCCTTAGAAACCTTTGCGTAAAGTGCGGTTTTCACCACCGTTCCGCTCAGCGAAGGATTGGCCTTGAGGGAGGCGTCCTTTACGTCGCCGGCCTTGTCACCGAAAATGGCCTTGAGGAGCTTCTCTTCCGGGGAAGGATCGCTCTCGCCCTTCGGGGTGATCTTACCGACCATGATGTCGCCCGGTT
>CAMHTE010000003.1 GCA_946187975.1 uncultured Bacteroidales bacterium
TGAGGAGGGCGTAGATGTCGTCCGCCATGGCGTCGACATCCCAGAAGTCCACCTTCAGGGCGTATTTAAGCACTTCGGCGGCACCGCTCTGGTGCGAGATGACCGAAGGTACCCCGGTGCGCATGGCCTCCAGCGGCGAGATGCCGAAAGGCTCCGACACCGAAGGCATGATATAAACGTCGGACAGGGCGAACATCTTCTGCACGTCGGCCCCGCGGAGGAAGCCGGTGAAGTGGAAGCGGTCCGAAATGCCCAGCCTTGCGACCATGCGTATGGAACGGTTCATCATGTCGCCGCTGCCGGCCATCACGAAACGCACGCCCTTGGTACGCTTGAGCACCTTGGCCGCGGCCTCGATGAAGTACTCGGGACCTTTCTGGAAGGTGATGCGGCCGAGGAAGGTCACTACCTTGTCGCGTACCCCACGCTCCACCTCAATGTTCTCGCGTCCGCTGAAGTCCACGGCATTGTGAACGGTTACAACCTTGGACGGATCGATGCCGTAACGGTTGATGACTATGCCGCGGGTGAGGTCGCTCACGGTGACCACGCGGTCCGCCGCCTCCATTCCACTCTTCTCTATCGAGTAAACCCTGGAATCGACCATGTCGTCGGTGCCGCGGTCGAAGGAGGTCGCATGAACATGGACCACAAGTGGCTTACCGGTGAGGGTCTTGGCGGCTATTCCGGCCAGATAGGTCAGCCAGTCATGGGCGTGGATGATGTCGAACTCATCCTTGTGCTGCATGGCTATCGTTCCGGCCACCATTGCGTAGCGTGCCACCTCCTCCAGGAGGTTGGAACCGTATTTTCCGGAGAACTTGTACTTCTGTCCGAAACTGACGCTGAAGTCTTTTACCTGACGGGTGCGTTCCTCCTCGACGAGCCTGGAGAATTCCTCGGGATCGGCATAGGGAATGAGGTTGGACCCGACATGTATGTATTTGATGCGGTCGAGGAATTCGTCCACGCTGGTGGCGAACGACTCCACGGCCACGTCGCTGGCATTTATTATCCTGGTGGCGCTCTGGTCCTCGTCGCCCGAAGCCGAAGGCATTACGAAAATGCTCTCCACTCCGTTATGGGCGAGGCCCTTGACTATACCCTCGCAGGCGGTTCCGAGTCCGCCGGCTATGTGGGGAGGAAACTCCCATCCGAACATCAGCACTCTCATTTCGACTCCTCCTTTCCGTATTTGTCAATGAGGTCGGCGACGGTCAGCAGGGCAGCAGTACTGAGGGCCGAAGCGATGGCTCCGTGAGGCTCCTGGGGCGGATCGCCGTCATAAAGTTCGCTGAACGCTCCCACGCCGTGCTTGCCGAGATCCTGGAAGAGGCCTTCGCACAGCCATTCGGCCTTCTTCGCGAAGCGTTCTCCCTGAAGGCGGAAGCCTGCGGCGACGTAGTATTCGAGCAGGAAGGTGCGGGTGCTGCCCTGATGGTAGGCAAGATCCCTGTCCACCTGCGAGCCCTCGTAAACTCCCTTGTATTTGGGATCACGGGGCGAGAGGGTGCGGATTCCGCGAGAGGTCTCGAGTTCTCCCGAAACCGAACGGAACACCGCGGGGTGAAGTTCCTCGTCCAGAGGAGAGT
Source organism: uncultured Bacteroidales bacterium (assembly GCA_946187975.1). Lineage (GTDB taxonomy): Bacteria > Bacteroidota > Bacteroidia > Bacteroidales > UBA932 > Cryptobacteroides. Next base: position 1,593 of record CAMHTE010000003.1, read on the forward strand.
ACTTCACCCAAATCGCAATCAACTGGTTGGGACGCACGTCCATGTTCTGGCCGGAAGCGTCCACGTAATCGGCCGGACGGCCCATGGCCGCATTCCAGAACACAGGCTGGAAGTTGGCTTTCGTGAGGTCCCTGATCACAGTCCACTCGGCCACGAAAGCCTTGTCGCCGCCGAAGCGCGACTCCATCTCGAGGGCGAAGCAGATGCTGTTGTACCAGAGGGAGTTGGTCTCAATCTGGTACCCGGCACGTTCTGTGACGGGATTGTCCCCGATGTAAGCGTTCATCCAGGAGAGGGCCATCCTGTCCATCTGGGCCCAGAGCAGGCCGTTTGGATGCATCGTCACTTCCTGACGGTGACCCGGGAGATAACTGGCAATGATGCCCTTTATGACCTTTCCGTACTTCTTCCATACGGCGGCGGGGTCGGCACCGAAATCGATGTATTCCTGAAGGATGCTCGCCATATAGAGAGGGGCCTCCACCTGGGTGGTGCGGCGGAACAGGCGTTCCTGCTCATCCGCTATCAGGTTATCCAGCACCTCCTCGAAGGCGGCGCTATCTCCGTTGGCATGGAGGGTAAGCCCAGGAAGGGCTATGAGGGTCTCACGCAGCAGGCCCGTGTACATCCAAGAGAAGCCGGCGGTAATCTTCTTGCGTCCGTTGTGGTTGCAGATGAAGATGTCCGCCCAATGGCGGAGCTGGTCGCGAAGGCCTCCCACCGGAGGAATGGCCTTGTATGTGGAGTTGAACAGTTTTACGAAAGAAGAGGGATTCTCCTCGTGAAGGGAGGCGGAGAATACAATCAAATCGCCCGCCTTCATCACCCCCTCGAAGTATCCGGGGACGAAGAGGTCTTCCCTGCAGTCGAAGCCGCGGCGGTATTCGTCCGAATAGGTTATGCCGTTGTACCAGCAGGGCTCGTGATGGTATGTGCAGGCCTTCGAAGTCTGGAGGACCAGGTCGGGGAAGCCGTTATACATGCGGAACGACGCACCGTCCTTGACGGGCGAGTAGTCCGTGCACGCCTGGTCGTTGCAGCCCGTGAGCGCATGTATGTTGCGGAATGCAAGGAAAGGTTTGAGCCTTACGGTCACGTCGGCAGGAGTCGAGAGCATCTCGTATTTGATGAGGATGCGGTCGGAGTCGGGCATCAGCAGGAGAGTCTTGCGGAACACTATTTCGCCAACCTTGTAAGTTATGGACGGAACTGGATCGGCATCGAAGTCCACCACATACTTGTGGCCGCGGGGATCGTAAATGTCGCCGTAGCAGTGTATGCCCAGGTTGAACTGCTTGCTGTCGACGATAAACGACTCGTCCACAGACGAAAGCAGGAGGTATTTGTCGCCACCGAAGCGGTCCAGCGTAACAGCCAGCAGTCCATGGTAGCGGCGGGTATTGCAGGTCACTATGCTCGTGTTGCAGTAGGCCCCCGTCTTATTGGCACATATGATCTCCCTCTTCAGCGAGTAGGAGAGATTCACGAGTTCGGCCTTGTTGAATTTAAGAAAGGACATACGTCATTTTGTTTTTTCATACACAGCTGCACATCTGCTCGGAAGATAGAGGTACAGCCTTCCGTCTACGGTGAGGTGGGCTTCCTTCCCGGGAAGCCTGCCAAAACCGCAGAACTCCGGGTCGTCTGAACTGAACGCGAGGGTCCAGTTGCCGTCCGGAGCTTCGAACCCGTAGTCCCCGAAGGAAGCTGTCGGGTTGAAATTCAGTGCAAAGATACAATTTTTCCTACGGAAAACGAGGATTTTTTTCTCTTCGTCGGCACGCAGCAGCACCGGTGCTTCCGCGAGAAGTCCGCGGGATTTGATAAAGTCCACCATTCTGGCGTCGAAAGCCTCCAGCTTTCCGTACGGAAGAGCGGGGTTCGAAGTAAGGGACCAGAGCCTGCGCGCGTGGGAGAAGCTCCAGCCGTTACCCTCGCGGGGAAAGTCGATCCACTCGGGATGCCCGAACTCGTTGCCCATGAAGTTGAGATAGCCGTTGCCGGCCGTAGCCGCGGTAACCAGCCTTATCATCTTGTGCAGGGCTATCCCCCGGTCGACGGTGATATTGAATCCGGCCTGGTCCATCGAGAAGTACATGTCCTTGTCGATGAGCCGGAAGATTATGGTCTTGTCGCCAACCAGGGCCTGGTCGTGACACTCGGCGTAGCTCACGGTGCGCTCGTCGGCGCGCTTGTTGGTAAGCTCGTACCACATCTCCCCCGGGCTCCACTGCTCGTCGCCCTTCTCCTTTATCCACTTTATCCAGTGGTCGGCTATGCCCATGGCCATACGGTAATCGAATCCTATCCCGCCGGCCTCCTGAGGGGCTGCGAGACCCGGCATTCCGCTCACGTCCTCGGCTATCGTAATCGCGGCAGGATTGATCTCATGTATGAGGCGGTTGGCCAGACCGAGGTAGGCCACCGCATTTGCATCCACCCCTTCGCCAAAGTAGATAGAGTAGTCGCCGAAGTCGGTCCCGAGGCCGTGGTCCCAGTAGAGCATGGAAGTGACTCCGTCGAAGCGGAATCCGTCCAGATGGTATTCTTCCATCCAATATTTGCAGTTGGAGAGAAGGAAGTATTTAACTTCGTCCTTGCCATAATCGAAGCAGCGGGAATCCCACGCAGGATGATGGCCGGCTTCGCCGGGATAGAAATACAGGTCCTCCCTGCCGTCGAAGCGTCCCAACCCTTCGAGTTCGTTGGATACGGCGTGGGAGTGGACCAGGTCCATGATTACGGCTATGCCCATTCCGTGGGCGGCGTCCACCAGGGCCTTGAACTGCTCCGGGGTGCCGAAGCGGGAACTCAGGGCAAAGAAGTTGCTCACCTGGTAACCGAACGAGCCGTAATAGGGATGTTCCTGCAGGGCCATTATCTGCAACACGTTGTAGCCGAGGCGCTTCACGCGAGGCAGGACGTTCTCGCGGAACCAGTCGAAGTCCGCCACCTTCTCCTCCTCGCTGCTCATGCCTATATGGCACTCGTAAATAAACGGAGCGAACCCGGGTTTCGCCGCAAGGGGCGACGGGTTCTTCCAAGCATAGGGAGCAGGGTCCCAGACCTGAGCACAGAAAGCCTTGGTATCGGGATCCTGCACCACTCGGGTGGCGTAGGCTGGTAAGCGCTCTCCCCCACCTCCGGGCCATTCGATAAACAGCTTGTACAGCTGGCCGTGATGCATCATGAATTCCGGCACCCGCAGTTCCCAATTGCCATTTCCCAGCGGCTGCAAAGCCCAGACGGGAGCCTTTTTCCAGTTATTGAAATCGCCTGTCAGGTAAATGCGGGTAGCGTTGGGCGCCCACTCGCGGAAAACCCAGGAACCGGCGTCGTGATGCAGGCCGTAGTACAGGTGATTGTTGACGCCGTCCGAAAGGCTTGCGGCATCGCCACGGATGGCGGACGCCTCCTCTTCGAGGCGCTCGCATCGCGCTTCGATCGCATCCTTGTATGGCTCAAGCCATGGATCGGTCCTGTAAATCCTGTCCATATGACGCTATTTTGACGATGAATCCATACCGTTCAGGTTCTCGCGCACGCTTCGCAGGTATTCCCTGCAGCCGGCGATCAGCACGTCGGCCCGGGCGATGAGAGCGTCGATACCGTCCAGTCCGGTGGCGGGATCCTCGGCCTTTACGGCGAGAGCCTCCAGCTCCTCCAATGCTTTCTTATAGTCAAATTCCTGATCCATAGGCATTTATTTTACTTCCACATCGACCTTTCCGTCCGCAAAGAGGATGCGCAGCCGCTGTCCTTTTGAGAGGGATGCGGCCGAATTCACCACGATTCCGCGGTCGTCGGTCACAAGAGAATAACCACGGCTGAGTATGCCCCTGGGGTCCGCAGCCTTGATGCGCTGTTCCAGCATCGCAACGGCGTTTTCCATGGCCGACAGCTTTGCCGCGAAAGCCAGCCTCAGACGATTGCCGTAGCTGCCTATGCGCTCGTCCTCTGCGGCTGCACAGTCGATAAAAAGGTCGGCCAGGGCCGTTGGCGTCTTTACCGCCTCGTGGGCTACAATGTCCGCAACGTGACGGTCGCGCTCGTGACCTATGGCCGTAAAGACAGGAAGGGGGCAGTTGGCGATGGCGAAGGCAAGACCATAGTCGTCGAAGCAGGCCAGGTCCAGGTTGGATCCGCCGCCCCGGAGTATCAGCACGGCATCGTAACCGCCCGCCGCCTCAACGCTTTCGAGGGCATCCACTATGCTCTCCGGCGCCGACTCCCCTTGCATGGTTGCCGGGAAAAGGTCCACGCGGAACTTAAAGCCGTACGCGTTGTTCGAGATATGCGTGCAGAAATCACCGAAACCGGCCGCGTCCTCAGCCGATATCACGGCCAGCGCATAGGGCAAGTCGGGCAGCGAGAGTGCGGCCTGACGGTCCAGCAGCCCTTCCGCCTCAAGTTTTTCCAGAGTTTTGCGACGTTCCATCTCGGCGGCGCCTAGGGTGAACTGCGGTTCGAGTTCGTCTATGACGAGAGTTAACCCGTAAAGTTCGCTGTACCCCGCCTGAACCCGGGCCAGTATCTGCATTCCGGGAGCAAGGTCGCTCCCCGTAGCTTCGCGGAAATACTGGCGGAGGGCGAAGTAAACACCCTTCCAGATGACGGCCCTGGCCTTAGCCAGCAGACGGCCGTCTTCCGATTCGCTCAACTCCAGGTAGCAGTGACCGTTGGCCTTGGCCTGGACGGATGCAATCTCGGCACGGATCCACAGTTTATCCGGGACCGCGCTTTCGACGCCGTCCCGAATCATTTCCTGCAGTTCCAGCAGGCCGATCGCTTCCGAGTCTGCCATGAGAGGAGGGGGTATTATTTCTGCCTGCAGTAAATCTGCACCGGGCATCCGGTGAGACGGAAGTTCCGCCGCAGCTGATTCTCAAGGAAGCGCTTGTACGGTTCCTTGATATACTGCGGGAGATTGCAGAAGAACGCGAATGCGGGGAAACGCGTGGGCAGCTGGGTGACGTACTTTACCTTGACGTATTTGCCCTTCCATGCGGGAGGAGGAGTTTCCTCGATGATGGGCAGCATCACTTCGTTAAGCCGCGCCGTAGGTATCTTCTGCGAGTAGTTGGCGGACACCTCAGCCACTGCGTCGAGCACGTCCTGTATGCGCTGCATCTTGACCACTGAGGTGAAGATTATAGGCACGTCGTCGAACGGGGCGAGCCGCGAGCGCAGCGATTTGGTGTACTCGTTCAGCGTGGAGGAATCCTTAATGAAGAGGTCCCACTTGTTGACCACGATGACGCAGCCCTTGCGGTTGCGGAGGATGAGGTTGAAGATGTTCATATCCTGAGCCTCCATGCCCGTAGTGGCGTCGATCATCAGCACGCAGACGTCCGAATGTTCGATGGCGCGGATGGACCGCATGACGGAATAGAACTCGAGATCTTCCTCAACCTTGGCCTTCTTGCGTATGCCGGCGGTATCCACCAGCATGAATTCGTGACCGAACTTGTTGTAATGGGTTTCGATGGAGTCGCGGGTGGTGCCGGCGACGGGAGTCACTATGTTGCGTTCCTCTCCCAGCAGGGCGTTGGTGATGGACGATTTCCCGACGTTGGGCTTACCAACTATGGCAACGCGCGGAAGGCCAGCGTAGGGATCTTCGGTGGGGACGTCTTCGGGCAGGGCCTTTACGACGGCGTCCAGAAGGTCACCGGTGCCGCTGCCGTTAGCCGCGGATATGGCGTAAACCTCACCGAGCCCCAGCGAGTAGAACTCGTAGGTGTCGTACATCTTCTCGCCGCTGTCCACCTTGTTGACGCACAGCACCACAGGTTTGCGGCTGCGACGCAGCACGTCGGCTATCTCGGCGTCGTAGTCGGTTATTCCAGTGGCCGCCTCGACCATGAAAAGGATTACGTCCGCCTCGTCGATAGCAATCTGGACCTGGCGGCGTATGGCGCTCTCGAATACGTCTTCGGAATTGGAGGTGTATCCTCCGGTGTCCACCACGGAGAACTCGCGGCCGTTCCAGTCGCTGCGGCCGTAATGGCGGTCGCGGGTAACGCCGGCGGTATCGTCCACTATGGCCTGCCTCATTCCCACGAGGCGGTTGAACAGGGTGGATTTGCCTACGTTCGGGCGTCCGACTATTGCTACCAGTCCGTTCATATCAACATTCTTTAAGTACCGTCTTGCGCTTTCCGGCCGAAGGTCCGAAGGCGCAGTCTTCGCATGCGGAGGTATATTTGCCGCTGCAGGAAGAGGGCCGGTGAAGGGCGGCGTCCTCATCCGTAAAGCAGACTATCCCGCGCTTGCGCATCTGCTCATTGCTCCCCACGTCGTACTTGGGAAACCCGCGGTGCATGAGTATTCCCACACTCATCAGCAGCACGCAGATTCCCACGAGTATTATGGCGGCAACGAACACTTTCATATCAGAACACGAACTGGGTGCTGATGGGCTCGTACATGTAAACCCTGTTCATCATAACGGCGAACACGGCCGTCATGCTCACTATCTTGATCTTGCTGTCGGGGCCGATCTCGGGATGAGGGATGGTGTCGGTGATGAGCACTTCGTCGAGGGCAGACTCGGCTATGCGCTGTTCGGCGTTGCCGGAAAGGACTCCGTGGGTCGCGCAGGCACGCACGCTATGGGCGCCGAGTTTCTTGAGAACGTCAGCGGCCTTGCAGAGGGTTCCGGCGGTATCGATCATGTCGTCCACTATCACCACGTCCTTGCCCTCAACCTCGCCTATGGCCTTGATCTCGGCCACCACGTTGGCGCGCTCACGGGTTTTATGGCAGATGATGACGGGGCACTCGCGACGCTTGGTAAGGTCCTTGGCATAGGCGTTGGCACGTTTTGCACCACCCATGTCGGGAGCGGCTATCGCGAGGTTCTTGAGATGCAGTCCCTCGATGGCAGGCAGGAACACCTTGCTGGCGTACACGTGGTCCACCGGGATGTCGAAGAATCCCTGGATCTGGTCGGCATGGAGGTCGCAGGTCATCACACGGTCGGTGCCGGCAGCACGAAGGAGGTTGGCCACAAGCTTTGCGCCTATGCTCACGCGGGGACGGTCCTTACGGTCCTGACGGGCCCAGCCGAAATAGGGAATGACGGCTATGACCTTGTCGGCAGAGGCGCGTTTTGCCGCGTCGATGGCAAGCAGCAGCTCCATGAGGTTGTCCGCAGGGGCTATGGTGCTCTGGATGATAAAGACAGTGGCGCCGCGCACGCTGTCCATATACGACGGCTGGAACTCACCGTCGCTGAACTGCACTACGTCAAGGTTTCCGAGGTTGACCTCTTCTTCCATGTCCGGAAGTTCCTTGAGGTATTCTACCACCTTCTCTGCAAAGCTCCTGGAAGCCCTGCAGCTGAAAATCATCATTCTGTGTTCGTGTTGCATCTCTTATGGTTTAGATAGTATTGAGTCGATGTAGGAAAGTATCTCGTCGCGGCCGGCGCCCTTTGCAGATGAGCTTATGAACATGGGCGGAAGCGTCTCCCACTGCGTGAGCAGGATGTCGCTGTCTTTCTCAACCTGACGGAGGGTGGCCTCACGGCCCTGCTTGTCGCACTTGGTGAAGATGATGGCGAAGGGTATGCCGTGCTCCCCCAGTTCCGCGATGAAGTCGAGGTCTATCTTGGGGATGTCGAAGCGGCTGTCTACCAGCACGAAGAGGGTCATGAGTTCGGGAGAACCCAGGATGTAGTCGCTGATGACGGCGCGGAGTTCCTCCCTGTCCTTTTGCGACATACGGGCATATCCGTAACCGGGAAGGTCCACCAGATACCAGCTGTCGTTGATCAGGAAGTGATTGATAAGCCTCGTCTTTCCCGGGGTGGAAGATGTTTTGGCGAGCTTGGAACTGCCGGCAAGCATGTTTATGAGCGAAGATTTGCCGACGTTGGAGCGGCCGATGAAAGCGAATTCGGGCAGACGCCTGGAGGGTTTTTGCGAAACCCTGGTACTGCTGCCGACGAATTTTGCCCCCGAGATTCTCATAATCATTGCAAATATAAAAAATCCCGGGCGATTTCCATCAATTATTTTTTGGGATAAAGAATGGCAAAACAGGCGCCTCCCAGAGCGAACGAGCGGCTGTACGAAATCGACGCCCCGCACTTCTCCAGAATGCTCCGCGAGATGGCCAGTCCGAGCCCGCTTCCGCCCGTCTTGGTGGTGAAGTTGGGAGTAAATAGCTTGTCCACGTTCTCGTCCGCCACTCCAGGCCCGTCATCTTCGAATACTATGTCGTAGAAGCCTTCCTGCACCGAGTTCCTGAGACTGATGCGGATATGGCCGCCGCCGGCCTCCGCCAACGCCTGCACGGAATTATTGATGAGATTGACGAACACCCGGGTGAGCTGGGGTTTGGGACCCATGACGGGCGCCGAAGACAGGCCCAGGAATTCGAAGGAAACCTCCTCACGGTTGTCGAACATGGAAATCTCTTCCTGCAGCATGGCGGAAAGGTCCAGTTCCGACGGTTCCTCGGTGTAGAGCTTGGCGAAGGTAGAGAATTCGTTGGCCGTGTCGGTAAGTATGTCGATATGGTCCAGCAGCACCTTGGACACCTCGTCGAATTTCTCCTGCCAGGCGGGATCGCCCTTGGCCTTGAGGCGGATGAGCCTCTGCAGTTGGAGCTTCATCGGGGTGAGAGGGTTCTTAATCTCGTGTGCAACCTGCCGTGCCATCCCGCTCCACGCCTTGTCGCGCTCGGCCTGCGCCAGTTTGCGCGTACTCTCGGAGAGTTCCTTCACCATGCGGTTATAAGCCGATACCAGTCCGTATATTTCGTCCTGGTTGTCGTAGCGAATATACTCAAGCGAACCCACGTCCGGAGCCTCCATCTTGCGGCCCATCTCCAGCAGGGGGCTGAACATGCGCTGAAGCACGTCGGTCACCATGAAGCGTGCGACAAGCAGAAGGAAGATGAACAGCGACAGTATCATCACCAGGTGATTCACCGCCGTGGTTTCGAAGTCGTAGGTCTCGTCGGTGTAGGGCGAGCAGATTATGGCCGCAAGGCTGCCGTCGTCCGCAAGCAGGGGCGCATACATGCTGTAGTAGGAGCGGCGGCCGTATTTCTCGCGGTTGATGTAATAACGCTCGTTGCCGCGGGTGATGTTGCGGTAGGCTTCCGCGTTCATGCGGGCATCCACCTGCATCTGGTCGAACACCGCAGGCGCCGTAGACATCATCACCATTCCGTCCGGAGCGTAAAGGGTTATGTCGGAATTGGTATTGTTACCCACATCCTCGATTACTCGCATTACCTCGGGGCTACGAAGGCCGGATGCGGAAGCTCCCCTCACCCTCGCCGAAACGGACGACTGGATAGCGTTTATCTTCTCGGACATCAGCCTGTTACGGTTGACCTCGTTGCGGTTGTAAACGAAGGTTACGCTAACTACTGCCATGGTAACGAGGCTAAGTATCAGCGACACCATGACCACGGACGAAATGCGCGTCTGGAAGTATGTCTGCTCGAAGGGGCGGAAACGGCGGCGTCTGAAACTGAAGGGCGACAGGGCCAGGAAGACCAGAAGTCCCACGAACAGCACCGAAACGGCGTAGTTTAGGGCGTTCACCATAGGACGCGAAATTATGACCGCCTCGTCGTCCGCCACTTTGTACACGAAGTGGGCATAGTCCCCCCAGCGGAGATGGTCCGGGCCGTCGCCGTACACTAGTCTCTTAAGTTTGGCGTCCATCCGCACAGGATAGGCGAAATTTCCCCTGAAGGTTATGAGTTTATCGGCGTCGTAGCGCGCGAAGGAATATGCCGGAGGGAGAAGGACCTCTCCCGGAAGAGAAGGCCCCATTATGCTGGCGTAGCCGCGGTATTTCCAGTCGCTCTTCTGCTCGATGGTAATGATTACGTCCGAGTAGCCGTAGCTTCCGAGGTCGTAACGGAAGGCTCCCACATAGCTCACGAAACCGTTGCCTGAGTCGAGGAACACGAAGCGCGAACCATAAACCACGGGCTCTCCGAGGCGCATCCTGGCAAGGTCGCGCGTATCCAGCGACACGCTCACGTCGTACTCCTGCACCACACGTGCAAGATAGATGTCCGCCAGGCGGCTGCGTATCGACGAACTGCCGTTGTCCAGCACGGACAGGGATGCAATTACGGGGTCGGAGGCTATCTGGCCTTCGGCCGAACGTAGCTGCATTTCCAGCGGGATATCACGGCTCACCGCAAGGCGCGACGCCCATACTTCGAGGCTCGCCTTTTCCTTCCTTATTCCCAGCGAAGCGGTCACGGCCACGAAAATGCCGGCAGCGAGCGCAGCAGTGCCTATGCGGTTGCGCATGGAGAAGGTATCCAGCTTCAGCATCTGCGCAAGCAGCACTATGCAGATAATCAGCAATATGTAAACCGCATAAACTCCTGCGCTGAGCGCGGAGAAACTGGAAAGCTTATAAAGCTCGAGCGAGATGTTTGAATTGAGCGTGATGCTCCGCACCGCAACGAAAGCATAGACTATGATGAGGGCAATGAGCGCAATCAGGAGGAAGCTCCAGGCAGCTACCGCCGTCCTGCTCTTCAGGCGACGGTTTATGTCGTCCCGTACGATATAAAGGAAGAATACGAGAAGGGCCATCCCGACGACGAAGTCGATATGGGCGCCCAACGAATAAAACACCGCCCCGTCGGCATATACCGTAGGAGAGAACAGGCTGATGTAGTTGCCGGCCGTCCTGCCCCAGAAAAACAACGCCGCACACACCGGCACGATGGGTATGAAGGCTATTACAAAGCGCCTCAACACCGGCTTTGCCGCCACGAAGCAGAAGGCGGCGACGATAAAGAGGAAGAGCCCGAGGAAGAGCCATCTGGCATCGGCCGAAAGCCTTCCGGGCGCCAGGGTGTCGCATACGAGCTTGAACGCGGGGCTGCCGGCTATCTGCACCTCGGTACCCTCGCTGGAAGAGAGTGGTTGTATGGAGTAAAACTCCGGGAGCCCGAGCCTGCGGTTGATTCCGCTGTATGAGCGCGCATCGGCATATCCTATGAGTTCCAGGCCGGAAACGATGCAGGTACCGTCGCGTGTCAACGCCCTGGCCAGATACCACTTGGGCCCGAAATTACAGAAACTGTATTCATCACCCAGATCCTCGAACGGGGCGTTGAGTCCCGCACGCGGGTTGGATATGCTGCTGAAGTGCTGACGGGAATGAAGTCCGTCGTTATTTACCGGGAACGTATTGCACCAGCTCTGCAGGGTGTCGCCGCGATAACGGTAAACCACCATATCGGAGGGAAGGTCGGGCAGACTTATCCAATCAGCCGAAGGCTGGTCGAAGGCCTTTTCCACCTGCCTGTCGAGCCGTTCCAGACGCCTGTCCAGAAGCTTTCCCAGCCGTGCCGCGGCACGCGAAGAGTCGCTGCCGGAAGTTCCCCCGACTGCAAACGCTATACAGACGGCGAGGAGGCTCACGGCAAGAAAGCACGCAGCGCACAGGTCTATGATACGGGAATGCTTCATTCGTGGTGGTAAGGTTCTCCCTTCATTATGGTAAAGGCACGGTACAGCTGTTCCGCGAATACTACACGGACCATCTGGTGCGAGAAAGTCATTTTGCTGAGCGAAAGCTTGTCCGAAGCGGCGGCGTAAACCTCAGGGCTGAAACCGTATGCCCCGCCAATCACGAAGCACAGGTCCTTGCCCCCGCGGCTGAGGCGCTTCTGCAGTTCTGATGCGAACTCCACGGAACGGAATTCCTTCCCCCTTTCGTCGAGAAGTATAATCTCTGAACCTGCTGCCTCCTTGAGAATGAGGGCGCCCTCCTTCTCCTTTATCTGCGCTTCAGACAGGGCTCCGACGTTCTTCAGTTCCGGAATCTCCTTTACCTCGAAACGCACGTAATGAACAATACGGGATGCGTACAGGTCCAGGCCTGCACGCACCCACGGCATATCTGTCTTTCCAACTACGAGGAGACGAACCATCATAGATGCAAATATAACCCTTAACGTCCTTTTTTCAAAATCAACTGATTATCCAAGGGTTATATTTGCAACTGTGTCCGTCACCTCCACCGCCCCCTCTCCGGGGGCCCGTCGGCCGAAGGCCTCCAAAAAACTACTTCAGGCGAGCGAAGTCTTTTTCCATCTCCGAAGCACGGAGGAGGATATCCAGCGAAGAGAACGCGCAGTTCACCCAGAACGTGCGGTTGCGGTCCTTGCGGGCGTCACGCCATTCCCAGGTTGTAGGAGTGAATCCGTTCAGAGGATTCTGCATGCGGGTGACGTTGTCGATCAGAGCCTTCGCCTTCGCAAGGCAGAGCAGGTCGCCGGTGACTTTATAAGTGTCGAGCCAGGCATTCGCCACGTTGCACGCGCTGTTGTCCACGGGCATTTCGTACTTGTACTGCTCATGAACCGCGGGAGCGTAACGGACGTAGAACCCCTCCGAATTCAAGGGATATGCCCAGTGAACGAACTGATCTTCACTTAGACGTATAAGGTCATCCGCATTGCGGAGGTCCTTTTCGGTATGTCCGGGCTTGGTGAGCAGATACGACGCATACGGGGCCGCCGTGCAGTTGGTAAGGTTCTGGTAAGGCTTCAGGCCCTTGACGTTCACATCTTCGAACTGTCCGGTCATGTCGAAGGCCTCCACGGCAACTTCGTCCATCCAGCGTTCGCCTTTCTGCCTGGGGGCATCGAACTCATCGTAACCGTAGCCGGCAAGCCTGCGGAAATACTTCAGCAGGGGATGCAGCATGGCGCTCACGTCGTTCACGGGCTCTCCCGTAATGAAATCCACCTTGATGGGGAGCGAACCATCCTCACGCTGGAGTTTCACATACGTGCGGCCTATGGCCACTGCACGCTCCAGCCAGGGCTTCTCGCCTGTAAGGTCGTACAGGTCCAGGAACGCGTGTCCGGCGCTGGCGGCCTCGAGGGTCATGGTCTTACCCTTGTTCCATTCCTTTTTGGAGGCTTCCTTGTCCAGATAATACGTGGGAGGGAAGAAGGCAAGGGGATCGCCTTCAGGGCGGCTCATGTCGATGAGGAACTGGGCGGCGTTGCGGGCTATCTCCAGCGCCTCGTCCTTACGTGCGGGCAGCAACTTGGCAACCAGACACTCCACCCGGACGGTCGCACCTATTATCTTGCAGGGATAGGTGTTGTGCGGATAGCGCATGTCGGGCACGGTAGATTTGCGCCAGGACTGGATTTCAGGCATCGTGTGTACGTACAGCGCGCCTTTCACGGCCGCCTCGAGGTAGTCGAGGGAAGGGCCGGGATACTCACCGGGGAAGGGATAGTCCCGCATGAACTTCCGTTCACCTACGCGGCTAAGCACTTTCCCCTTCGCATCCACGGCATCCACCGTCAATACAACGTCCCCGACGGGAACCTTGTTCCATACGGGCGAAAGGGCGTCAGTTGGCAGTTTGGAACGGAATGAGAGCGCTTCCCCGTCCTTCGGCGTTACCGTAAACAGGTAGGCCGCCGCCCCCTCCGCCTCCGGGAAATCGAAGGCGGGGGCATAGATGAACTTTTTGGCGAAGCCGTTCCAGAAAGGATTGCGGCCTTCCGTTCCGGGACGCACGGGCTTAAGGTACTCCTTACCAGCTTGACGGGCGAGCGACTTAGCGGAACGGGCGGGACATGCCGTTGCTGCAATGCACAGCAGGAGGGCTAATGTCAGGAATTTTTTCATAGTTGCAAAACTACTAATAACCAGGGTTCTGTACAAGTTTGTGATTGATCTTTATTTCCGTGATAGGAATAGCATACCAGTAATTACGAGGATAGGTGAATGTCCTGGGCGCTATTTCTTTCAGGGGAACCAGACGGTAGAAGTCCGCGGCGGACTGGGGACCGTCCGAAAGCTTGAACGAACTGTCGCTCGAACGGGTATTGAGTTCCATAGGGGTACTGCCAAGATACTCGTGGGCGACTTTCCAACGACGGTAGTTATCGTATGCGCGGCCTTCCAGGCAGACTTCGGCCGATATTTCGGCACGCAGGGCCTGACGCAAGTTGTCACCGGTGGGGATTCCGCCCGCCAAGGCCCAGGAATCGCTGAAGGAAGGCAGGCCGGCACGTGTGCGGACCTTATCGATATACATAATGCTGGTGGCATCCAGGCTTCCATTGAGCTCGAAATACGCCTCTGCATAGTTCAGATAGAGCTCCGCGAGACGCAGTACCGGCATCCTGTAGTTGACGGGCTTGAAATTCTTGTTGGTCTCGTCGAACTGGGTGCTTTCGGACACATACTTCTGGAAATAGTATCCTGTGGCGGAGTGGTAAAGCGTACGGCTTCCGCAGTAACCATGGAATTCACCGGCACGCGTATGGATGTAGTTCTTGTCGCTGCCGTTGTAGATAATATTTCCGCGGTCGAACGCTATGGATGCATAGAAACGGGGATCCCTGCCGCGGTGCAGACGTGCCGTAGAATCACCAGGAGCAATGTCCAGGAGGTGGTTGGCGGCGAAGCCTGCCTTGGTCTTGGGATCGGCCCAGAGCGGCAGTCCATCCTCAGTGAGGAAGGTGCATACCGCCTGCATGGTGGGAGTGTTCTGAGGACGGAAAGAATCCACGTCGGTTCCCGTCGCACCGTTCCAGGTACGAGGAACTCCGTAACGCTGCAGATAATAGTTAAAGTAGCCGTAAGGAGTATCCGAACCGTCATGGAAACAGGACGACACGAGGTACTCGCACTTGTTGCCCTCGTTCGTGGTAGGCTGGATGAAAAGCTTGTAGTAGTTGTTCCTACCCCTGTCCTTGTCCGGAAGGGCGGCGCTTGCAGGATCAGTCCACAAGTGGTAGCCATTGGTCTCGGCGAAGGTAATGGCATCGCCCAGGGCATCCAGTGCATCCTGCCATTTGCCGGGATCGTAGGTCTGGGAAATAAGCGGCGTACCGTCGTAGTTCAGGAAATCGGCGAAATCCGTATTTCCATTCACGAGGGGACTTGCGGTATATACGAGCACGCATGCCTTATAGGCCTTGGCAGCGACTGAAGTAGCACGCCCCACTTCCTTATCCTGCCTGGTGGCAGGCAGACGGTAGGCGGCCTCGTCGAACATGCGACAAACGAATGCCGCGCATTCGTCCCAGGAGGAGCGCTGAACGATGAATTCCGAAGCCGGGGCGTTAATTGACACCTCATGGTCAACTATAACCACGGGGCCGTAATGCTCCATAAGGATCCAGTGCAGCACGCCTATGAGGTAATATGCCTCTCCGGTGTAGCGTATCGCAGTAGCGGCGTCAAGCCCGGGAACGCTCCCCACATTGTTTATGAAGTTCCACGCATCGCGTATGCCCTTGTAAAGGTTATACTTCTGCGCATTGCTCTTGGTGGCGGTGGCGGTGGACCAGGCTCCGAAATAGGTTGAGTTGGCACTCTCTTCGCCATGCAGCATACCTTTCCACGTAGCGTGCCGGACGGCATTCTCATAGAAAGACACTATCTCCCCGCCGAGGAAGGAGTCCGGATAGTAATGGAATCCTATCTGGTAAGGAAGGTATCCGTACACCCTGTTGAGGGTCCTTTCGGCCTGCATCTGGGAGGAATACATGTCGGAAGTGGTAGCGGTATCCTCCGGAACCACGTCCAGGAAGTCGCAGGAGGCTACTATAAGCGGAATAACCGTCAGGATAAGAAATATCTTTTTCATAACCGTTCAGTTTTAGAAGTAAAGTTGAATACCTGCCTGTACGCTCTTTGTGAGCGGGTAGGATACGCCGGCGGTGTGGGCCAGTTCGGGGTCCCACAGCTTGAAAGGCGAGATAATGAACAGGTTGGTGCCCGTGCAGTAAACGCGGAACTTGTCCTTATACGACCATCCGAGTTCTACGTTCTTCAGGCGCAGGAAGCGGCCGTCGTAAAGCCAGAAGGTGGACGCAGGAGTATTGTTGGCATTGTATTCCCAGTCCAGACGCGGGTAAGCGGCGTTCGGGTTGGGATTATCCTCGCTCCAGTGATTGTCGGCCACCCATTGGAACATGTTGAAGCCGCGGTTCGTCTTGCTGACGAAGGGATGTACGGACGCGTGCATGAGTATCGAAACCTTGGCACGGCCGGCGAAGAAGAAGGAGAAGTCCCATGACCTGTACTTCATGGAGGCACCGAAGCCGTAGTTAATCTCCGGAACGGTAGGATTGCCTATGTAGGTCATGTCGTTGTCGTCAATGCGGTCATCGCCGTTCATGTCCAGGTACTTGATATCGCCCGGCTTGTACCCTACCTTATAGGTCTGGACCGGGGACAGGTCTATGTCGTCCTGGTCTTCGAACAGCCCGAGGGCTACGAGACCGTAGGGGGCTTTAACGGAAACCCCGATTTTCGACTGGTACGGATAAGGCTGAACCTCAGGTTCGTCGTACTCGGTAATCTCATTGTGCGCATAGGTGAAGGTTCCGCGTACCGAGATAGAGAATTCCCTGTTGAAAATGCGGTTGTACTCCATGCTGGCATCGAAGCCCCGGTTACGCACTCCGCCTATGTTACCCTTGGGCGAAACGCCTGTGAGTCCGGCTGTGGCCGGGAGCACCTGACGGGACATGAAGATACCGGAACGGTTTTCCTCGAAGAGGTCCATGATGAGCTTAAGCCTCTTTTTTACCCCTATTTCGAGTCCGAGGTCATGTTTACGGCTGATCTCCCAGGTTGCGTCCTCGTTACCCCAAAGGCTAACGGCATTGCCACGTTCGGCCGAGAATCCGTTCTGGCCGGAGCCCTGGACGAAGCGGCTGTTGATATTCATGCTGACCGTGGAGATGTACGGGAAACGCTGCGACAGGTAGTCGTTACCGGAAAGGCCGTATGAATAGCGGATCTTCAGCAGGTCCACGGTGTTCCGAAGCGAATCCCAGAAAGGCTCGTTGGAAATGATCCAGCCGGCGGCCATCGAAGGGAAGAAACCCCAGCGGTGCCCGCGCATGAAGTTCTCGGAACCGTTGTATCCGAAGTTGCCTTCAAGCACGTAGCGGTTCAGGAGTGTGTAGGAAAGACGTCCGGCAAAGCCCTGTTCGCGGCGCGGCAGGCGGTCGTTGTAGCTGGACGCCTGATTGTCCACGTGTTCCTTCTGATGATAAAGCAGCACTGCGTTGACGGTATGGGGGCCGAAACTGCGCGCATACTCTATGTTGGACTGGATGTTAACCTCGTGGTAGCCGCTCGAGGACGTGCTGGAAGTCATGAATTTGGAGCCTTCCGTTCCCAGCATAGAAAGGGAATGAACCTCTTCCCCAGTACCGGGATCGATGGTTACTCCGCTGTAGCGATAGAGCCATGGGGCCTTGCGGAAGGTCAGCGTGGCCGCAGTATAGGAGTAGAAGGAAACCTGTCCCCAAAGTTTGAGGCCCGGGGTAATCATCTTGAGGTCCTGGTCCAGTCGGACGGAAGTGGCCGAATTCTCGGTAAACTGTTTGCGGTATCCTTCGGAGAGGTCCCTGTAAGGGTTGCACCAGCCGGTGGTTCCGTCCCATTCGTTGGTTCCTCCGAAAATAACGTAGTCGGCATCGGGAATCCAGGATGTGGGATAGGTGGGCGACACGTTCACAGGGTTTGCCTGAAGGGCTCCGGCAAAGTAGTGAGAGGTGTCGTAATACGGCATGTTCTTGTAGAACAGGATGGTGGTCATCTTGATGGAGGCCTTGGTGGTATTGGTCAGCCTCGCTGTGACGTTGCTCTGGAACGAGTACTTCCGCGCATTCAGGCTCGTGTCGAACGGCACTTCCGGCGAGTTGCGTATCATACTGTTCTGGTTCGAGAACATGGCGCTAAGGAAGTAATCGACGCGGTTACCGCCACCGCGGATGTTCACGTCCGCACTCTGGGCGGTCGCGTAATCGTTGAAGAGCAGGTCGTACCAGTTGATGTTGGGATACTCGTAGGAGTTCTCACCAGCCCTGGCCGCGGCAATCTTGTCCGCGGGATAGTAGTCCCAGCCCCCGCGGGCGCGCATGGCCTCGTTGTAATTCTCCATATAGGTGAGTCCGTCCGCGATTTCGGAAACCTTGGTGAAGGTGTTCAGGGTGGAATTGAAATGCACGTTTATGGACATTTTGTCCGACACCCGTCCGCTCTTGGTGGTGATTATCATAACACCGTTTGCACCGCGGCTACCGTAAAGGGCCGTAGCGGCCGCATCCTTCAACACCGCGAAACTCTCGATGGACTCCGGCGAAATGCCGTCCAGCACCGCAGTGTTCACCTCTATGCCGTCCAGAATGTAAAGAGGGGTGGAATTGGAGCCGAAGGTGGAAATACCGCGGATCCAGAACTTGGAACCGTCCATGCCGGGCTCACCGGAAGACTGGGTCGAAATAACGCCGGCCAGGTTACCCGCGAATGCCTGCGAAAGGGTAGGCGTGTGCAGGGCCTTGAGCTTGTCCGGATTGATGGTCTCGACTGACGTGACCATGGACTCCTTTTTCTGGGTGGTACCGAAAGCCACCACAACGGCCTCTTCCAGTGCCTGGGTAGATTCGTCCAGGAGCACCATACGGAAGTAATTGGCATTGCCGGAAGTGGCAACCGACTTGTCCAGATAACCCAGCATGGAGAACGTAATCTCCTTCACTTCGGGGCCGACGGTTATGGAATAATTACCGTCCAGGTCAGTCAGGGTTCCGTTTGTGGTACCAGGCACAAATACCGTTACGCCAACGAGCGGCGTACGGTCTGTAGTGGACACTACGGTACCCGTAAAAGTACGTTTCCCCGCCGGAGCCGCAGATGCTCCTGAAGGTTTGCGGGAATCATCCTTCTTGTCCTTGTAAAGCACTATCTGGCGGCCTTCGATGCGTGCGGCCATCTGCTGCGAAGCGAGCGCACGGTTCAGCACCAGCAGTATGTCCTCGCCCTTGGTTTCCAACGAAACCTTTTGGTCCATCTCCAGTTCGGAGGTGCGATATGCGAAGGAATAACCGCTCTGCTTTTCGATATCCTGCAGGAAAGCCTTCACGGTGACGTTCTGCCAGTTGCCGGAAACCTTACGGGTCTGAGCGTCCGCAAGCAACGGCAGGACAGACAGGACCACCAGCAACAGGAGCCGTCTTACTGTTTTGTACATAGAGGTATTGTTTGAAATAGTTATTTTGAGTTATCGTACGAGCACCACATGCCCGTCATCTATAAAGCGGACGTTACAGTCGGCGAGGAAAGACACTATGGAGAAAATCTTCTCCTTGGCCTCGTCCCCCACCTTGAGGGTAATGCGTCTGTCCAGATCCACGTCGCCGGCGGTCGTAACCTTGACCAGGTACCTGTGTTCGAGGTTTTCCAGCACCTTACCGAGCGGCAGGTCGTCGAACTCCATCACAGGGCGGATCCAGCTTACGTAATCGCCGGTATCGACAGTACGGACTGTGCTTCCGCCAAGCATCCTGTCATAAGTCAGCTGTTCGCCAGGCGAAAGGGTTACGGGCGACACGTTCCCGCCTTCGATACGTACGGATCCGGACACCAGGGTAATCTGGTCTTCGTTATAAAGGCCGGAATGACGCACGCAGAAGCGCGTACCCAGTACCCTCACGGTCAGGTCGCCGGCAGTCACGAAGAACGGACGTCCGTCGCTGACCACATCGAAGTAACCCTCACCCTCCAACGTTACACAGCGCTTGGATGAGCTTGTATAGTTACTCTCGTAAGAGAGGGAACTGCCGTTGTTGAGCCAGACAACAGTACCGTCGGGCAGGGAGAACTCTCCCTTGGAATGGTTGGAGGTGACCATGCAGATGGAGGAAGGCTCCTTGCCGGACTTGCTGCGCAGCAGGTGCCAGGACAAATCGGTCAGGGCCACAACAATCGCGAAGGCCACGGCCAGCCTGGCAAGGCGTACCGGCATACGGCTTCCGGTCCGGCTCTTTTCCGTGTGACGGTGCAAAACACTAAGTTTATTGCGCCGGACAAGGGTAGAGTCGGTAATGTCTTCAGCCGACTTTGCTTCCCACTGGCGGTAGAGGGCGTCATCTTTGGCGTCCTGGCCGTCAGGCTCCACAAGCCAACTGCCGAAGGCATCGGCTACCTCCTTAGGGTAGTCGCCTGCCATAAAGCGGTCTATTATATTTTTCTTCATTCCCATTTCGTGTATATAAGACTGTTTTTCAGAACAAGGACCCCAGTTCCCGCAGTTGGGAAAGTGCTTTTCCCATGTGATATTCTACGGTTTTGAGGGCTAGACCCGTTTTTTCGGCCACCTCCGCGTTGGAGAGCCCGAAGTGACGGCTGAGGCGGAACACTCTCTGGCGCTGTTCGGGCATTGCCTCCAGGGTGAGGTTGACGAGCAGGAGCATGTCCCTTACGTCCTCCTCGCGGGAAAGGTCTCCCCCGAACAGTTCCGGAAGATCTTCCGGCATAATGTTGCTGTCCTTCGGAACTATGCGGTTCCGCATATAGTGGTCGTAGATGGCATGCCTCACCATGGTGAAAAGGTATGCCTTGAAAGAACGGACCCCACGCAGCGATTTGCGCCGCTGCCACACCCTCAGGAACACGTCCTGACATATGTCTTCCGACAGGGATTTGTCCTTGAGCAGGGCGGTAGAAAACGACTCGACGAGCGGAGCATACTTCAGATAGAAGTAGTCAAAGACCTCGTATGATCCGCCCGCGAGCCGCTGTATGTACTCAGATTCCTGCACTCAGGTTAGTTTATATCGACAAATTCGTAACTAAAGGCTGCTCCGGAGCCCATGTTGCCCACGAGGTTAACGCCCTTTTCGACGGCGGCTCCGAGGACCTTAGATGCAGAGGTAACCGTTTCGTGCTTGTCTTCCGCACCGAGGGTAACGCCTCCGTTGGAGCGGAAGGCCCCGAGGAAAGCACCGGCTGTGCATTCTCCGTCACAGCTTATCGTGCAGTTCAGGGTATCGCCCTTCCAGGTCTTGGCATACTTGCCGTTAATCGCACCGCACAAACCGCCTACGCGCACACCGCTGTCGGATGTGGTTATGGAGATGTTGCCGTTGCTCGCGTTATCGTCAAGGTTCGCCAGAACGAATCCGATCAGGCCTCCTATTTCGCTGAAATAGTTGACGGTTCCAACAACCTTGGCCTTCGCGTTGGATACCACCACTTCGCCGTCGTTAGTACAGCCGGTAAGGGATCCGTAGAGACCTCCGCACACTCCGCCGATAAACACATAGGATTCGGTTGTGGATGTAATTTTTCCGGTATTGGAACATCCGGTCACGGTATGGCCATAAGTCTCGTTTCCGGAGCCGAACACGCCGCCTAAATAGCTTGCATTCTTCTCGGCATGCCATCCGTTCTGCATCGTGAGGGCGCCGCTGTTGGAACAGTTGGAAACGGTAGTGTTACCGGCATTGTAATGGCCAATAATACCTCCGCAACGGAGCTGTTGGGAACAGTTGGTTTCCTGCACAAGGCAGTTGGCATCGAAGGTTACCTCCTTGGCATTTGAGCAGCCGCTCACGCTTCCGTTGTTCTGCCACCCTATGACGCCGCCGGCACGGAACCAGCGGACACGGGACTTGAACAGTACCGGGGTTGAATTATCATCGTTTTTGCAGTCGATGACAGGCACATTGCACCATCCAACTACGCCGCCAAGGTTGGCAGAACTTCCGTTCTCGGGATTCATGTCCAGATCAGTCCTGAGTTCGCCGTAGTTGCTGCAACCGGAAAGGACTTCTTCCTCAGAATAATCCTTGCCGCTCACTGCGCCCGCGACTCCTCCGAACACGATTTCGTTGATCTTACCCGCTCCCCTTTCATTACTGGTGCCATTGGCAAAAGTGCCCGCGAGGGTGACGGATCCGCGGTTGATGCAATCCTTCACTGAGAAAGCAGCATAAGCCACGACTCCACCGACGGCCGGACGGGTACAACCAGTTTCGCTTTTATCGACCGTATACGACACAGCGCCTTCGTTGGTACAGGAAAGCACGCGACCCTGGAAATAGCCGGCTACGCCGCCTACGTTGCCATAGGTTCCGCTATCGTTGGTGCCGATGGAAAAACTAACCGAACCAGTGTTACTGCAACCGCGGATGTTACCGATATTGGCAACGTCTCCGTCAAATTTGGTAACAGTGCTGGTGCCTAAAACACCTCCCAGGAAGGTTTTTGCCGGAGTGCCCGTGTAAGCCAGGACAATCTTTCCGGTATTGTGGCAGTCCAAAATAAGGTCGGCATCCACGGCCGGAGCGGCATCGCAATAACCAACTACGCCTCCTATCACATGCTCGTCGGCGGCGGAAGTCATGGAGAGGGTGATGTCGCCCTTGTTGGTGCAGCCGCTAATGGTGCCCTGAAGGCGTCCCACGATGGCTCCGAGCCTGGCGGTAGCGGTGAAGGCTTCGGTACGGGTAATGGGCGCGTTGTTGACGCAGCCGCTTACAACTCCTCCGGCAAGAACGTGTCCGGCGACGAAGGCTATATCGTTACCTTCACCTGCCTCGAGTTTGCAGGAAGCGTCTACGATCAGGTCTTTCACCGTTCCCTCGAGGGTGGTGAAGAGAGGACCCGTAGCACTGTAGTTTTTGAGAGCCTTGCCGTTACCGTTGAAAACACCGGCGAACGAAGCGGCAGGTGTTACGGTAAGACCAGTAAGGTCAAGGTCAGCGCCCAGGGTAACCACATCGGTAGCCGCGCAGTCGGCGGCGTATACGTCCAGCCACGAAACGAGCAGAGCTGCATCGTTGATGGTAAGAGGATAGCTTATCGTCCCTGACGACTCAGTGGCCACATTCGCTATTTCGGACCATTCCGAACGGTTCTTGGAAGAAGCTATCGCCTGCACGCGCACCTTATATTGAGTTTCGGGTTCGAGGCCGGTAATGCGATAGGAAAGTTCAGTAGTCCTTCCGGCCATGGAGAACTCCGCGTCGGAAGCAAGGCAGTAATCTACCTGATACTGCCTGGCTCCCTCCACAGCTCCCCATGTAACGGTAAGGCTGGTGGTAGTGGCCTCCACTTGTATTACGGGGGCCGTCAGATTTACGTCTTTATTCTCCGCCTTTGAAGCGGGGTCTTCCTCCTTGCCGCAGGCCGCGAGGGAAATCGCGGCCAGTGCGGAAAAGATCAAATTACGGAATTTCATATTATATCTCGCAATTAAAGGATATCAAGATAAGTGTCGACCACGCTTCCGGGGCCTGTACCAAAGTCTCCAACGATGTTGGAGCCAGTTACAACCGCTCCTTTGAAGCGGGCGGATGCAGCCACTGTTTCGTGGCTGTCTTCCGTGCCGAGGGTCACTGTTCCGGAACTACGGAATGCACCTAGGATAGCTCCGCCGATGCAGGCGCCGTCGCAACTGACCGTGCAGCTGATGGTGTCACCTTTCCAGGTCTTGCTGTAATTGTTCTGTCCACCGACAAGACCTCCTACGCGGACGGACTCATCACAACTGGTAAGCGAAACGTTGCCGTTGCTCTCATTGCCGGTGAGATCTGCCACGGACAGACCGACAAGGCCACCTACTTCGCTGAAATAGTTGACGGTCCCTACGACCTTGGCTTTTGCATTGGAAATGACCACAGCGCCATCATTCACGCAGTTGGTAAGAGTTCCATACATTACTCCGCAGAGGCCACCAACCAACAGATAGGAGGCGGAGGTGGAAGTAATGGTTCCGGTGTTGTGGCAGCCGTGAACGTCGTTGGAGTTACGGGCGGAGTCTCCCAGTATGCCACCCAAGCAACTCTCTTTACTTTCATTGTGCCAACCGTTCTGGAGGGTAAGAGCACCGCTGTTGGAACAGTTCTCGATTACGCCGTTATAGGGAGCAAAATAACCAACTATACCACCGCAACGGGCCTGTACAGAGCATTTATTGGGAGATCCCGCAGTATTGTTGAGGTCGAAGGTAATATCCTTTGCGTTGGAACTCTCGTGAACATACCCGGAAGCAACGTATCCCACTATTCCTCCTGCACGAGGATATCCTGCGCGCGTCTTGATATATACGGCGGAAGGAGTGGCCTCGTTGGCATTATGGCAGTTGCGGATATGAATGTTGCAGTAGCCTACTATTCCACCAATGTTTAATCCTCCGGAAGCGCCATCAGCGCCTCTGACGTCCGTAGTAAGTGCTCCGTAATTGTAGCATCCGGAAACTTCCTCACTTGCCACAAAGGCCTTGCTTCCGACTCCACCCGCGATGCCGCCAAACAGCATTTCATGGCTGGCACCGGCGCCACGGTCGTTGGCAGTTGCAGAATAGAATCCACCTTCAAGGGTGACAGATCCACGGTTGATGCAGTTCTTGACGGAGAACGCCGAATAACCCACCACACCACCTATTGCAGGACGGCGACAGACACGATTCTCGACTTTTTCCGCTACATAAGATACGGCACCTTCGTTTGTGCAGGAAAGCACGCGGCCCTCAAAATAACCTGCTACGCCTCCAACGTTGGCGTGCGTTCCGCCACCGTTGGTTCCTACAGAATAGCTTACATCACCGGTGTTTGTGCAGCTGCGGATGTTGCCTATGTTGGCAGGGGCCGAACTAAACCCGGTAGCGGTGCTGGTGCCAAGGACTCCTCCGAGGAAGGTCTTGGCAGGTGTACCCGAGTAGCTGAGGGTAATGTCACCGGTGTTGTGGCAGTCGGAAATCTTGTCCACATCGGTTTCGGCAGCGGCATCGCAATAACCTACCACGCCGCCTACCACATGCTCGTTGGCGGCAGAAGCCATTGTGAGGGTGATGTTACCGTTGTTGGTGCAGCCGCTCATGGTGCCCTGGAGGCGTCCTACGATGGCTCCGACCTTAGCAGTTGAAGTAAAGTCGACAGTACGGGTAATAGGAGCGTCGTTGACACAACCGGTAACGCTGCCTCCGGCAAGCACATGCCCGACGATGAAGGCAATGTCGCCTCCGTCACCTGCAGCAAGACTGGAAGTGGATGCAATGCTTATGTTCTTGACGGTGCCGGACACTTCAGTGAAAAGTGGTGAGGCAGCGGCCCAGTTGGCTATGGTATGGTTCTGTCCGTCCAATTCTCCGGCAAATCCGGAAGCACTCTCGAAGGACTCGGTGGCCGAGGCAAAGTCGATATCAGCGGTGATTACGAATTTGTCGGACGCAGAGAACGTGTGGGCGATTTTAAGGAAGCGGATCAGTTCGTCGGCATTCTTAATGGTGTTGGCATTGGCCGGATTGATGAGCAGGAGAGAACTGCGGTCGATGGTGTAGGCCGATTTACTGGAGAAATGCTTGATAACATTGGAACTGCCGTCCATTACATCCACCGTAAAGGCGTAGGTACCGGTAGGCAGAGGCATCCAGAACTCCCTATTGAGAGTGCCAGCAGCGAAGTTGATGGTAACGGACTTTTCGGACGCAGTAAGCGTGGAAGCCGTGGCAATCTGCGCGTCGGCGTCGGTGTAATCAGCCACCACGAAGGAACCATTGAGCTTGGTATCAGCAGCCACCACGATGCTTTCCGCCGTGGAAGGAAGGTTGCGAAGGTCGAGCTTGAGCACGCCTGCAAGGTTTCTGAAAGTAATGCTGGATCCGGACACGCTACCTACGAGGGCGGCGTTGTTCTGGGTGCCGTCCAGGGTGTAGGCTGCGGGGAGGGTCACAGTGAGGGCGTTACCGGCCAGTGAGGGGGCGAGGGCGGCGGGATGCACGGCCATAACGGCGGTGCCACCGTCCAGGTCACCGGTGAAATCCGCCTTTGCGGAACCTTCGCTGGTGGTGGTGAATTCCTGCCATGCGCTCTTGCTGGTGTAAACCTTAATGGCGTCGCCTGTGTTCCAGGTCATTACGCCTGCGTCGGTCACCGAAGTACGCATGCTGAGGACTTCGGCGGTAAGGACATCGGGGCCGTTGGATTCAGGCCCGGCTGGCAGCTCGTTTTTAGTACATGCTGCAAAGGAGAGTGCCGCAACGGCGGCTGCGATAAGCAAATACTGTTTCATGGCATCTTCCTTTTTTAATCGAGTTCTCCCACTTCATCGAGTTCTCCCACTTCGGGAATAAGCTCTTCCAGATTGCCGGACACAGCCTGAAGGAATCCGCTTCCGGCAGCGAGGCGGATTACACCCGCGAAGGGCGCTTCGTAATTAGTGTTTTTCTTTTTCATATAAAGAACAATAGTTATTAGCCGTATTATTCTTATTAAAGACTCTATCTATCCCTTTTTACCCTTGCCTTTATTTTGTAAAAATAATGGCGCAGAATTTGCAAAAGAACCGGTCCGGTATGAAAACCTCCCTAAGGGTTATTCTTGTCTTTTCGGCACTGCTGCTCGCAGGGCTTTCCGCCCGTGCGCAAAGCGGTGACTATGATGTCTTCGTACCCATCTCAAAGTACATTTCGCAGGGCAACACCGACGCCCTCGCCGCATGGTTCTCGGACAATCTGGACGTGACCGTGCTATCCAGGGGAGGAAACTCCAGCCGCAACCAGGCAAAACAGATAGTGGGCGGTTTCTTCGAGGCCCATACCCCCCGTTCGTTCCAGGTAACCTACACCGCAGGGCGCGCAAATATGAAATACGCCCTCGGCAATCTGAATGCCGGGGGCGAGAACTATCTCGTTACCATTTTCGTGAGTTCCAAGGGCGAGACTTACCGCATCCAGCAACTCAAAATAGAACGCGTACAGTAGCCGGTACAGGCTCAGGACTTACACCCTCTGGCCGTAGCTGCGGTCGGTGGTGTTAACCGTGATAACGTCTCCCTGATTGATGAAGAGGGGGACCATAATCTTGGCACCGGTCTCGAGGGTAACCTCCTTGAGCGCGGAAGTGGAAGCGGTGTTACCCTTGACGGCGGGCTCGGAATAGGTAACCTCCAGGGTTACATAGGTGGGGAGCTCGCAGGTGAGGCAGCGCTCTTCTTCTCCGGTAACGAACATCATCTCCACGTGCTGGCCTTCCTTCATAAGGTCGGAGTTCTCCACCACGTCGTGAGGCAGGGTAATCTGCTCGTAGGTCTCTTCGTGCATGAAGTTGAATGCTTCGCCGTCGTCGTAGAGGAACTGGTAGGGACGGCGCTCGACCTCGATGGTGTCGATCTTGGCACCGGCGGTAAAGGTGTTCTCGAGGATGCGGCCGTTCTCCAGGTTGCGGAGTTTGGTCTTGACGAAAGCGGGGCCCTTTCCGGGTTTAACGTGCTGGAACCATACGATCATGCAGGGTTTGCCGTTGAAGTTAAGGTAAAGGCCGTTTTTGAAATCAGCTGTTGTTGCCATAAATGTATCTGTATTGAATTATTTACCTGAAATCGCGCAAATTTAATGATTGGCCGGGATTATTGCAAATTTTTGACGCTTTCCGCCACCCGGTCGAGCAGCCAGCGGGGCGTGGATGTGGCTCCGCAAACTCCCACGTTGTCGTCGCGTCGGAACCACTCGCCCTGGATGTCCTGTTCTCCTCCTATGCGGTAGGTGCGTATATTGCAGGCCTTGCAGAGGTCGAACAGCACCTTGCCGTTGGAACTCGACTGTCCGGCCACGAAGAGCACCACGTCGTGGGTGCGGGCGAAGACCTCCAGTTCCCTGTGGCGCGAAGCCACCTGCCGGCAGATGGTATCGTGCACCGTCAGAAGGCGGGGATACACCATGCGGGCGGAAAGCCACCTGCAGAGTTCGCCGTATTCCACCGGACTCTTGGTGGTCTGGGAGAAGATCTCAACAGGCCTGTGCGGAAGGATCTTCCCTTCTTCGAGAGCGGCCTTGAGCTGGTCTAGATTCTCCACCACCACGGCGTCGCCTTCCACCTGGCCCACCAGACCAAGCACTTCGGCGTGGCCTATCTTACCGAAAATCACTATCTGTCCGAAAGGCTCCGCCGCATGGGTACGGGCATAGGCCTCGCGTATGCTTTTCTGGATGTTCAGCACCACGGGGCAGGTGCAGTCGATGATGCGGTAGCCCTTGCTGCGGGCGAGTTCGTAAGTGGAAGGAGGTTCCCCGTGGGCGCGGATTAGCAGCGACACCCCTTCGTTCCCTTCGGGACCGGGCATCCCCCCGAGATCCGCCAGCTGCATGGTTTCCAACCCTTCCGCCTTCAGGCGGTTCAGTTCTGCCTCGTTGTGGACTATCTCTCCTATCGAAATAAGACGGCCACCGGATTTGAGGGAGGCCTCCGCCTGCCCTATGGCCCGGATAACACCTCCGCAGAAGCCGGAGTTACGGTCAATCTCAATTTGCATTACGCCAGAATCCCGAATTTACCTTGGATGAGTCCGCGCATCCATACCAGCTCCTCGTGCATGGTCATGTCGGAATTGTCCAGCACGAAGGCATCGGGGGCCTGCCTCAACGGCGAGGTCTCGCGATGGGAGTCGATATAGTCGCGCTCGCGAAGGTTAGCCAGCACGTCTTCGAAACGGGGACTGTCCCCCTTGGACACCAGTTCATCGAAACGTCGCTGTGCCCGAACGTCTTCGGCCGCAGTGACGAATATCTTCAGTTCCGCCCGCGGGAAAACAGTGGTACCTATGTCCCGTCCGTCCATGATTACACGACCCTTTTCCGCAAAGGCGTGGAGGCGTTCGTCCACCCATGCCCTCACCAACGGCAATGCCGACACCGGACTGACCTTGCCCGAAACCTCGAGGGTACGGATTTCCTTCTCTATGCAGCGCTGCCCGTCGAACAGCAGGGTCCCTTCTTCGGAATGCACGAAATGCAGGTCGAGCGGAGGCAGGAGCGCCTTAAGGGCGGCTTCGTCGATGGTCTCCCCCACCGCTCCGCGTTCCATCCCCGCCAGGGTCACCCCGCGGTACATGGCGCCGGAGTCCAGATACAGGAAACCGAATTCCTTCGCCACCATCTTGGCAAACGTGCTCTTACCCGTGGACGAGTACCCGTCCACCGCTATTATTATGTCCGGAATTTTCATAAGCTGTCAAAATATTTCGCCGTTCCAAAGCATCCTGAAAAAGTCCAAAACGTAAACCATCTCGATATCTTCGCTCTTTCTTGTGATGGGTTCCAATGACACAAGAATAAGGCGGCAATCCGGGTGTTCTTCTTTAAAGGCCTTTAATCCGGCCTTATACTTTGTCTTAACCTGTTCTGAAGATTTTATTTCTATAGCAACGCGGGCATCTCCTATAATGGCATCCACTTCCTTCTTATCATACGTGCGCCAATAGGAGATAGTATCCTTTTTGTCGTTATATCCTTTATAAGCGATGATTTCCTGCATAACAAGGTGCTCGAAAGCATGGCCGTAATCGTCGGTTCCCCGCTTTAGGTTAAGCCTTCCCATCAAGTAGTTGGCAAGTCCCACGTCGAAATAATAGAATTTGGGTGCCTGGACAATCTTCCGCTTGACTGCTTTCCTGTATGCAGGAATTTCATAGCCTATCAATGTGTCATAAAGGATTTGGAAATACGACTGGACGGTTTTAACCGATACACCACAGTCGGAAGCGATGTTTGAATAGTTCAGAATTTCACCGTCGGAAATGGCGGCAACCTCCATAAAACGCTCAAAAGCTTCCAATTCCCTGACTTCTCCTTCTTCACGTATCTCTTCATTCAGATACACCTCCACATATCCCTTGATTCGTTTGCTTGCGTCAAGCACCATGTAATGACGGGGAATCATTCCGTTCTGTACGGCACGGTCCAGTTGAAAGTCAGTGACTTCCGGCCATACCAGGGGGTACAGGGTTTCAGGAATTGCACGCCCGCCCAGCGTGTTTGCGCCGGATTTCTTAAGTTTCCTGGCGCTGGAACCGCTGAGTATGAACCACAGCCCTTTGTCAACCATCAGGGAATGGACTACATCAAGCAAATCGGGGACCTTCTGTATCTCGTCTATGATAACGAGTGTCCCGGACGGCTTATCCTGTAGAGCCTCCTTCAGCGCATTGGGATTCCTCTTGAAGAATTTCCGCCACTCCGGATCAAGTAAATCATAGTAGATTCTTTCCTTGAACCTTTCTTTCAGAAGTGTGGATTTTCCCGTTTGGCGTGCGCCAAACAGGAACATTCCTTCGTCCAGTTTGCCCTCGATATCAAATAATCTCTTATACATGCAATGTCATAATTTCTGGAGTACACTCCAAATTTTTATGCAAAATTATGGAGTACGGTCACAAAAATAATAAAGATTATTGGATTACCAAAAAACTACACGAAAGCTTTGACGTCACTGGCGGAGACGGGGTTGCCGCCAAGAATGAGGAGGCGCTCAACTACGTTCTGGAGTTCGCGGATATTGCCCGGCCAGCTGCGCTCCTGAAGGAGAGCGACCGCTTCGGGTGCAAAGGGAACGGGACTGCGCCCGGCTTCAGCGCAAATCTGCTCCGAGAAGTATTGTACGAGCTCGGGAATGTCTTCCTTGCGTTCGTCTAGCGAAGGGACCTTCACGACGATGACGCTGAGGCGGTGGTAGAGGTCTTCGCGGAAGCGGCCTTCGGCTATTTCCTTCGTCAGGTCCTTGTTGGTGGCGGCTATCACGCGGACGTCCACCTGTATGTCCTTGTCCGAACCCACGCGGGAGAGCTTTTTCTCCTGAAGCACACGCAATACCTTCGCCTGGGCCGCAAGTGACATGTCCCCTATCTCGTCCAGAAAGAGGGTGCCTCCGTCGGCCTGCTCGAACTTGCCCTTATGCTGCTTGACAGCAGAGGTGAAGGAGCCTTTTTCGTGGCCGAAAAGTTCGCTCTCGATTAGCTCGGAGGGAATGGCGGCGCAGTTGACCTCGATATAAGGCATTGCGCTGCGGGCACTCTGCTGGTAGATGCTCTGCGCGACCAGTTCCTTGCCGGTGCCGTTGGCTCCCGTAATCAGCACCCTGGCATCGGTGGGAGCCACCTTTTCTATAATCTCGCGTATGTGCTGAAGAGGTGCCGACGAGCCAATCATCTGCCGGCCGTAAACCTTCTTTTTAAGGACCTTGTTGTCTTTAACGAGAGACGTGCGCTCGGCGGCGTTCTTGACGGTAATTAGGATGCGGTTGAGGTCCAGGGGCTTCTGGATAAAGTCGAAGGCACCGCGCTTGATGCAGTCTACGGCGGTTTCGATATCGCCGTGACCGGAGATCATCACCATTGCGGAATCTATGCCCTCGTCCACTACGAACTGGAGCACCTCCGTCCCGTCCTTGACGGGCATCTTGATATCGCAGAAGACTACGTCGTAACGGTCCTTGCCAAGCATCTCGACGGCCTGGGAGCCGTCTTCGGCGGTCTCGACCTCGTAACCTTCGTCGGAGAGGATTTCCTTGAGCGAATTGCGTATGGCGCGCTCGTCGTCAACTACAAGTATCTTCATTGCGCGGCCCCCTCCTGACGGGCAAGCTGTTCCTCGTGCTCACGCTGGGCACGCTCCACCGACACCGAACGCTTGAGCACGAAGCCGGATCCAAGGTACTTGGTACGCACGTCCTCGTCGCCGGCAAGCGATTCGGGAGTACCCTGCTGCAGTATAGTACCCTCGTAGAGAAGGTAAGCACGGTCGGTAATTGCCAGGGTTTCGCCCACGTTGTGGTCGGTTATGATGACGCCGATGTTCTTGTATTTGAGTTTTGCGATGATGTACTGGATATCCTCAACGGCAATGGGGTCAACGCCGGCGAAAGGCTCGTCGAGAAGGATGAACTTGGGGTCGATGGCAAGGGCACGGGCAATCTCGCAGCGGCGGCGTTCGCCTCCCGACAACTGTATGCCAAGGCTCTTGCGAACCTTGCTGAGGTTGAACTCGTCGATAAGGCGCTCGAGCCTTTCCTTACGCTCTGCCTTGCTCATGGAGGTCATCTCCATTACCGACATTATATTGTCCTCAACGCTCATCTTGCGGAAGACGGAAGCCTCCTGAGGCAGGTAACCCACACCCTTCTGGGCGCGCTTATACATAGGCAGACCGGTAATTTCCTCATCGTCGAGGAAGATGCGGCCGTCGTTGGGCACTATCTGCCCAGTGATCATGTAAAAGCTGGTGGTCTTTCCGGCTCCGTTGGGCCCGAGGAAGCCGACGATCTCGCCCTGGTTGACTTCCATCGACACTCCCTTCACGACGGTGCGGACACCGTATTTCTTAACAAGATTCTCGCAACGTAGTTTCATATCAGTCTATTTGGCGTCAAGGCCGAGGTCCTTGACAAGATCGCGGACTTCGGGGTTGCTGTCTATAAGCACTTTTGCCTTTTCGGAAGGCAGGTATATCTTCGGGCCGCCTTCCTCATCGGGCTGAAGGGTGACGGTGATGCGGATGCACGAGGTGGATAGCATGCCGTTTAGGGCGTTCTCCATCTTGCGGCGAGGGCCTGAATCGATCCAGCGCTTCTGCGCGTCGTTTACCACCTCGAAACTTATCTCCTTGGCTCCGTCCACGTCCGCAAACGAGAGTTTGGCGGAATTAAGGGCGTAGGAAAGACGGGGTTTGCCTTCTGATACGACCTCCACCATGCGAGGCCAGACATCGAGTACGGCTTCGTCGGTAGGGATGGCTGGGGCCGCTGGGGCTTCCACAGGAGCATCCTGTTCCGGGCTCGCGGAATCATCGGCTTGAGCGGCGGGCTTGACTGCAGCAACGACAGGGGCAGCGACAGCGGCTGCTTCATCGCTCGCATCCATAAGGCTCTTGATGGAGCGGGATGAGCGCCTGCGGGGTGCAGGTTCGGCAGGGGCAGGCTCCTCCGCGGGAGCGGCGGCCGGTTTCGAGACAGCGGGTGCCGCCGGCTCCTCCGCCTTCGGCTGAGGGGCGTCGTCCTCTATGTCAAGGAGTTCGATAACTTCCGGCTCCTCGGAAGCTGCAGGGCTCTTCGCCGGGGCGGGAGCGGGGGCAGCAGGCGCGGCAACAGGTGCAGCAGCAGGCGCGGCAGGCTTAACAGCGGCTGCGGGGGCTGCTACAGGTGCAGCGGGTGCAACGGGTGCAGCAACGGGCTCCGAGGCGGGAACGCCGGCGATGAATGCCAACTTCATGAGGGCGAACTCTATATGCAGGCGCTGATTGGTGCTGGTGCGGTAGCCGGCCTCGCAGGCGGTGGTGATATCCAGGGCCTGATAGAGGAACTGCACGCTGCAGCGTGCGGCCTGCTCGCGATAGCGACCGGCGAAGGATGCGGGCAGCTCAAGCAGGGACTCAAGTCCGCCGGTGTGGGCGACGAGAAGGTCGCGGAGGTGTTCGCCGAGGGCGGACACGAAGTGCAGGGCATTGAAGCCCTTGGCGAGTATCTCGTCGAAGATCATCAGCGCGGAAGCGTAGTCCTTTGCCAGGAAGGCATCCACAAGACGGAACGAATACTCGTAGTCGAGGACTCCGAGATTACGGATTACGTCCGCGTACTGTATGTCATTGCCGCAGAATGCAACTGTCTGGTCGAAGATGGTCAGGGCGTCGCGCATGGCGCCGTCGGCCTTCTGGGCTATCACATGTAGCGATTCGTCGTCCACGTGCACCCCTTCCTTGTCGGCTATGGCGCGAAGGTTACGCACCATGTCGGGGACTCCGATACGGTTGAAATCATAGGTCTGGCAGCGGGAAAGGATGGTAGGGAGGACCTTGTGCTTCTCGGTGGTGCAGAGTATGAAGATGGCGTATGACGGGGGTTCCTCGAGGGTTTTGAGGAAGGCGTTGAAAGCCGCCGTGCTGAGCATATGCACCTCGTCGATTATATACACGCTGTACTTACCCACCTGGGGAGGGATCTGCACCTTGTCCATCAGCACTTTGATGTCCTCAACGCTGTTGTTGGACGCCGCGTCGAGCTCATAGATGCAGTACGAGCGGCCTTCCGCGAACGAAACGCACGACTCGCACTCTCCGCAGGGCTCCATGTCGGGACCCGGGTGGAGGCAGTTGATGGTTTTGGCAAAGATGCGCGCGGTACTGGTCTTGCCCACCCCGCGGGGGCCGCAGAAAAGGTATGCATGCGCCAGCTGCCCGCGAAGAATGGAATTCTTGAGGGTCTGCGCTATGTTATCCTGCCCTATAAGGCTCCCGAAAGAGTCCGGGCGATACTTGCGGGCCGATACGATATACTCTGACATAGTTTACAAATTTAGCATTTATTTTTAGTAAATTTGCGACGGTGAAAACGCAAATGAAAAAATATTTGCTGGCCGCCCTGCTCGCACTTCTCTGCCAGGCCCTCTGGGGGCAGGGCAGGCTTTATACGCGCAAGGTAAGGCTGGAAGACTTCCCCAGCAAAACCACCAAAGTGGTAATGACCGGCCATCCCCTGTTGGACGCCGTGGTGCGTGAGGAAGTGGCCAGCCGCTGGCGCGTCTCGCCCTTCGAGTTCTGCACGGTCGGCGAATACCAGCGCCTGAGGGCGGGCAACCTTCACTACTTCCTGCGTTTCGCCCAGGACGTGGACTTCACCTATTTGGTACTTACGAAAGGCGGTTACAGCGAAGATCCGGACCAGCTGAAACAGGGCTTCGACGTGGTAATGCTGCCGGTTGCCGGAGCCGACGTGCAGGGATCCGACACCATGGTTCACATGGACGCCTTCGTCGATATCATCCAGGAATTCATCACCCGCGCACAGGAATCCGAAACCGTCGCATACCGCGGTCTGAAGGCAATCAGCAAAGGGCACAAAAGCGGAGAACAGGTGGTGCTGGAGATAGCTCCCTCGTCGGGTTCGAAAAAGGGCTGGCGCATTGCCTTTACCAAGGACACGCACCAGCTCTGTTCCATACGGAAATACCGCTGCCGCAAGTAGCGGCTATCCTATCTCGGCTCCGTTTACAAGTACCTCCTGAGGGGTGATGAAGCGCATCTTGCCGTCGCCCTGCTTAGCCATAAGGATCATACCCTTGGACTCGATTCCCTTTATTACACGGGGCTTGAGGTTGGCAAGTATGCATATCTGTTTGCCTAGCATATCCTCGGGAGAATAGAACTCCGCGATGCCGGACACGATGACACGTTTGTCGATACCGGTATCGATGGTGAGTTTGAGGAGTTTGTCGGTCTTTGGCACGCGTTCGGCCTCCAGGACGGTGGCGGTGCGGATGTCCATCTTTTCGAAATCGTCGAAAGTGCATTCTTCCTTCTGCGGAGCCACCTGCGCTGCGGCGGCAGCCTTTGCGGCGGCTTCCTTCTCGGCACGGATGGCGGCCAGACGGTCCAGCTGCTTCTGGATTGCATCGTCCTCTATCTTGGAGAACAGAAGCTCCGGCTCGGACAGTTTGTGACCTGCAGGAAGGATCTCCGCACTGCCCAGGCTCTCCCAATCGGCCTTTTCGATAGAGAGCATCTTCCTGAGGCGGGCACAGGCGAAGGGAGTGAAGGGCTCGAAGGCCACTGCCAGATCCGCGCACAGCTGCAGGCAGACATTCAGGATGGTTGCAGTGCGAGCCATGTCGGTCTTGGCCACCTTCCAGGGTTCGCTGTCGGAGATGTATTTATTTCCTATGCGGGCTATCGACATGGCGTCCTTCAGTGCCTCGCGGAAGCGGAAACCTTCGATATTGCGCTCAATGCTCGCGCGGAGTTCCGGAATCTGCTCCAGCACCTCGCGGTCGGCGGCGGTCAGTTCGCCTGCAGCGGGAACCTTGCCCTCGAAATACTTGTGGGTAAGAACTACGGCGCGGTTGACGAAGTTGCCGAAGATAGCTACGAGCTCGGAATTATTGCGGGCCTGGAACTCCTTCCAGCTGAAGTCGTTATCCTTGGTCTCGGGAGCATTGGCAGTGAGGACGTAGCGGAGCACATCTTCCTTGCCGGGGAAATCCTCGACGTATTCGTGCGCCCAAACGGCCCAGCCGCGCGAAGTGGAGATCTTGTCCCCTTCCAGGTTCAGGAACTCGTTGGCCGGCACGTTGTCGGGCAGGATGAATCCGTCGCCATAAGCCTTGAGCATGGCTGGGAACACTATGCAGTGGAAAACTATATTGTCCTTGCCAATGAAATGAACCAGGCGCGTGTCGGGCGATTTCCACCATTTTTCCCAGCTGTCCGGCAGCAGCTCCATGGTGTTGGAGATGTATCCTATCGGGGCGTCGAACCACACGTAGAGAACCTTGCCCTCAGCGCCTTCGACGGGAACGGGAACGCCCCAGTCGAGATCGCGGGTGACGGCACGGGGCTGAAGACCTCCGTCGAGCCAGCTCTTGACCTGGCCGTAAACGGTGGAGCGCCACTCCTTATGTCCGTCGAGTATCCATTCGCGCAGCCACTGTTCATAATCCTGGAGAGGGAGGTACCAATGGGTGGTCTTCTTCTTTATCGGCTCCGCTCCGCTGAGGCGGGAACGAGGATTGATAAGCTCCTCCGGGCTGAGCGTGGAGCCGCAGTGCTCGCACTGGTCGCCGTAGGCGCCCTCATGTCCGCAACGGGGGCAGGTGCCCTCTATATAACGGTCGGCAAGGAAGGTCTTGGCCTCCGGATCATAATACTGCTCGCTTTCGCGGGTAACGAACTTGCCTTCGTCGTATAGTTTGCGGAAGAACTGAGCGGCGTTCTTTTCGTGCACTTTGGAACTGGTCCGTCCGTAAACGTCGAAATTGATGCCCAGGGCCTTGAAACTGTCGGCGATAATCTTGTGGTATCTGTCCACTATATCCTGCGGGCTGCAGCCCTGCTGGCGGGCCTTGATGGTAATGGGAACCCCATGCTCGTCGCTGCCGCACACATACAGCACATCCTCTCCGCGAAGCCGGAGATACCTCACGTAGATGTCGGCAGGCACATAAACTCCGGCCAGGTGCCCGATATGCACCGGACCGTTGGCATAAGGCAACGCACAGGTTACCAGGGTTCTCTTGAACTTCTTTTCCATTATTTATATTCTTCTTTTGCTATCTTTTGATGGTACTTTTCCTCCTTGCGACGCTGGACCATGATTTCGGCGAGTATGGCCTGCTCTTCCTCGGGAGAGACACCCTTCATGCTCTTCTGAAGACGCCTGGCTGTACTCTTCGCCCTTTTCTCCCCGAGATACAGGAGGGTTTTTGGCACCTGCGCCGCCAGCCATGAAGGGACCGCAGTCATGGAATTGCTGAGACTCTTGAGCGTAAGCGGATATTTGTCCATGGACAATTCCGCAACTATGGATGCGGTTATCCTGTCGGGGGAATCCATCAGGCGACGCACTATTTCCGACTGCTCCATACCTTCGTCGTACAGTTCCAAATATTTGTCGTAGAGGTCGCGGTACTGTGAATTGTAAAAAGGCTCGCCCGTCTCGTCGATAGCGGCCGAAATAAACTCCGCAACTGTCATCGGCTCCCCTTCCGGATCGTAATAACGCGAATCCGTTTCAAACTCCATAGGGTCGCAGCCATGACATAGCAGGAATCCCAGCAGCTCCTTCTCCACAGGGGATACTATGGGATCTTCGGGGATATATTTCTGCGGATTTGACGGCGTCGGGGACGGTGCGACGGAAACCTCAGTTTCCTGCGCCTGGGGCTCTCCGGAGGCACGGGCCTCGCGTTCGCGCTCGCGCTTCTCTTCTTCCAGCAGGCGGCTCCGAGTGGCATTCACACGGGTGAAGAGTATTTCCTGGCTGACGTCGAATTTGCGCGCGGCGGCGTCCACGAAGACGGAACGCTTTACGGCATCCGGGATTCGCGCTATTGTATCAGCGCAATCGTTCACGAAATTGGCCTTTCGGAGAGGGTCGCCAGCCGCCTCGCCAAGGAGTATGTCGGTCTTGAAGGTCAGGAAATCCTTCCCCTCGTTTTTAATGTAGTCCTGAACCTCTTCCAAAGTGTGCGCACGGGCGAAAGAGTCGGGATCCTCCCCTTCCGGGAGAAGCACAACAGTCACGTCCATATCCTCTGCAAGGAGCATGTCGATATCCTTGAGCGAAGCGTGGATGCCGGCTGAATCGCCGTCGTTCATCAACACCACGTTCTTAGTAAACTTACGTATGAGGCGTACCTGCTGTACCGTAAGGGCCGTCCCGCAGGGGGCTACCACGTTGCAGATTCCCAGCTGGTGCAGCATCACCAGGTCCACGTTGCCCTCGACTATGATGCATCTGTCCTCCTTCGCAATGGCCTGCTTCGCGAACCATATTCCGAAGAGGATGTTGCTCTTCTTGTAAATCTCCGTGTCGGGAGAATTGACGTATTTGGCCGGGTTGTCGGAACGCAGCGTGCGGCCGCTGAAGGCTATCACGCGCCCGCTCACAGAGTGGATGGGGAACATCACGCGCTCGCGGAATTTGTCCGCGAGGGTTCCGTCCTCGCGCTTCACCACCAGACCTGCGTCCAGCAGGTATTCTTCCTTATAACCGGCAGCCCTGGCGGCATCGAGCAGGTCCGTCTTCCCCGATGGGGCCCATCCGAGCCCGAAACGGGCTATGGTCTCATCCTCGAGCTTGCGGGAATGGTAGTAGGCCATTGCAACGTCCTTGCCCTCGCCGGATTCGAGCTGGCCCGCGAAAAACTTCTGTGCGAACTCGCTCACAAGCAGAAGGCTCTCGCTGCGCTGACGCCTGACTTCCTCTTCCGGGGATAGCTCCTCCTCAACCACTTCTATATTATAGCGTTTTGCCATGTAACGCAGGGCCTCCGTGTACGAGCAATGCTCATGCTCCATCACGAAGCCCACGGCGGAACCGGCCTTGCCGCAGCCGAAACATTTGTATATGCCCTTTGCGGGAGAGACGTAGAACGAAGGGGTCTTTTCCTCATGGAAGGGGCAGCAGGCAACGTAATTGGCTCCGCGGCGCTTGAGCGTCACGAAGTCGCCCACCACCTCTTCGATACGGGCGGTGTCCAGGATAAGGTTGACTGTTTCCTGCGGAATCACGATGCTATCTCACAAAGGAATTTAATACGGACCAGACGCACTTCCATCTCCTCGCAGTCGGGCTCGAGGGCTGCGACGGCGTCCTGCACCGAGTCGGATTCGGCCTCGTCGCGAAAGTACTCATATATCTCCTCCACTATCTCCTCGTCTATGTTCTCCTCTATATAGTAATTGAGATCGAGTTTGGTTCCGGTCGCAACTATGGCTTCGATCTCGCCCATGAGCTCATCCATGTCCATGCCCCTTGAGGAAGCTATGTCCTCGAGGTCCATGCGACGGTCTATGCTCTGGATTATAAATATCTTGGTGGCGCCCTTGCCGGGAGCGGTCTTTACCACAAAGTCGTCCGGACGGGTTATCTCGTTCTGCTCCACATAGCGCTTGATGAGCGCCAGGAACTCCTCTCCGAACTTACGGGCCTTGCCCTCGCCCACCCCCTGGCAGTTCTTGAGTTCGTCGAAGGTGATGGGATAAAGTATGGACATGTCCTGGAGCGCGGAGTCGCTGAAGATGATCCAGGGCTGAAGTCCGAGCTTGTGAGAGAGGGACTTGCGGAGGTCTTTGAGCATAGGCAGGAGCACGGGATCGGCCCCTCCCCCGGAACGCACCGCGGCGTTGGCGGCTACTGCCTCGTCGTCATCGTCGTCGGGCTCACCGTCGGTTTCGTCGTAACGGGTATCCTCTATCAACTGCAGTTCCCAAGGGTTCTCCAGGAAGCGGCGGCCTTCGTCGCTGACGCGGATGAGTCCATAGGATTCGATTTCCTTCTCAAGCAG
Organism: uncultured Bacteroidales bacterium; assembly: GCA_946187975.1. Lineage (GTDB taxonomy): Bacteria > Bacteroidota > Bacteroidia > Bacteroidales > UBA932 > Cryptobacteroides. The sequence continues at coordinate 40,978 of CAMHTE010000003.1, forward strand.
ATGATGCACGAGGCCCTGATGAATTACAGTACACCAGAAACGCTCGTCGCGGGGGGCGCCCGCTCCGAAGAATTCCAGCTCGTCGTGCTTGTACGACTTTATCATGGCGTTCTCCGTGCCGGCGAGTATGCAGGCGAGATGCTCGACCTTGAAGTGTTCGGGCAGGCTCTCGATGAGGCGTATCAGCAGGCGCATCTGCTCGCGGCCGTCGAAAACCGGCTTGGGATGCAGGCAGTTATCGCAGCATCCGCAGTTGTCCTTGGGATAATCCTCGCCGAAGTAGCCCAGCAGCAGTTTCCTGCGGCACTGGCCGGATTCGGCATAGGCCACGACCTCGTTCAGTAGCTGGCGGCTGATTTCCTGCTCGCTGACGGGCTTTCCCTGCATAAACTTCTCGAGCTTGCGTATATCCTTGTAACTGTAATACGCCAGGCAGATACCCTCCAGGCCGTCGCGGCCGGCGCGACCGGTCTCCTGATAATAGCTCTCGATGCTCTTGGGGATGTCGTAGTGGATGACGAAGCGCACGTCGGGCTTATCGATGCCCATTCCGAAGGCTATGGTCGCCACAATGACGTCTATCTCCTCCATCAGGAAGCGGTCCTGGTTCTCCGCACGGACGCGGGCCTCCAGCCCGGCGTGATACGGCAGGGCACGTATCCCATTGATACAGAGGAACTCCGCCATCTCCTCAACCTTCTTGCGGCTGAGGCAGTAGATAATGCCGGATTTTCCGGCGTGCTGGCGGATGAACTTTACTATGTCCTTTTCGGCATCGACCTTTCCGCGCACCTCGTAATAGAGGTTCGGGCGGTTGAACGACGACTTGAATATTCCAGCGTTGGGGATGCCAAGGTTCTTTAGTATGTCGCTCTGTACCTTGGGGGTAGCGGTTGCCGTCAGGGCGATTATGGGCGCGCGGCCTATCTCCTCCACGAGGGAACGGATGCGCCGGTACTCAGGACGGAAGTCGTGACCCCACTCGGAAATACAGTGGGCCTCGTCCACAGCGTAGAACGATACCTTTATTATCCTGAGCAGAGCGACGTTCTCTTCCTTGGTCAGCGACTCGGGAGCCACGTAGAGTATCTTGGTCTTGCCGGCGATGAGGTCGGCGCGGACGTCGTCCATCTCCTGCCTCGAAAGTGAGGAATTAAGAAAATGGGCTATGCTCTCGTTGCCGTTCACGAAGCCGCGGAGCACATCGACCTGGTTCTTCATCAGGGCGATAAGAGGCGAAATTACTATGGCCGTTCCGTCAGCTACCAGGGCCGGAAGCTGATAACACAAGGATTTTCCACCTCCGGTGGGCATCAGCACGAACGCATCGCCGCCGTTCAGGACATGGTTTATAACCACTTCCTGATCGCCTTTGAAAGTGTCGTAGCCGAAGAATTCCTTCAGGGTCTTGTGTATTACTTCCGAATAATCCATGCTCGCGTCAGTCCAAAGTGTGAATTGCAAGTCCGGACCGCAGTTTGGGTTCGAACCAGGTAGTCTTGGGAGGCATGATGTTACCGCTATCCGCGATACGCACCAGCTGGTCCATGGAGACGGGGTACATTGCGAAGGCGACCGCCATCTCGCCGGAATCCACGCGGCGCTGCAGTTCGCCCAGTCCGCGGATACCTCCTACGAAATCGATCCGTTTGTCGGTACGCAGATCCTTGATACCCAGGATTTTGTCGAGGACGAGATTGGAGAGTATGGTCACGTCCAGCACCCCGATGGGATCGGAGTCGTCGTAGCGGCCTGGCTTCGCCTTGAGCGAATACCAGATGCCGTCCAGATACATTCCGAACTCATGAAGGGCGGAGGGACGGTAAGGCGAGGATCCTTCGGGCTTAACGTCGAAATCCTTGTCCAATGCAGCGAGGAAGGCAGCCTTGTCCAGACCGTTCAGGTCCTTTACCACACGGTTGTAATCGATTATTTTAAGCTGTCCGGCAGGGAAACAGACTGCCATGAACCAGTTATACTCTTCCTCTCCCGTATGGTTGGGATTCTGAGCTTTCTTTTCCTCGCAGACACGGGCGGCCGCCGCAGTGCGATGGTGGCCGTCGGCCACATAGAAGGCCTCGACTCCCCCGGTGAAGAGTTCGGTTATGCGTGCTATGGTGGCATCGTCCGAGACGGTCCAGAACTTGTGCCCGAAGCCGTTGTCGTCAACAAAGGAATACTCAGGAGCGGCGGCGGTAACCCCGGCGACGATGGCGTCGAGGTCCGCGTCGTCCTTGTACGCGAAGAACACCGGTTCGATATTGGCGTTCTGGATGCGCACGTGCACCATGCGGTCGTCTTCCTTGTCCTTGCGGGTAAGTTCATGCTTCTTGATAAGCCCGGAAGCATAATCGCCGGCATGGGCGCAGAGCACTATGCCGTACTGGGTGCGTCCGTCCATGGTCTGGGCGTAAATGTAATAGCACGGCTTGGGGTCGCGGCGGAGCCACCCGCGCTCCTGCCAGAGGCGGAAATTCTTTACGGCACGCTCGTACACCCTGGGGTCGTGGTCGGGAAGAATAGGGTCGAAATCAATTTCCGGCTTCGTGATATGAAGCAGCGACTTATCGCCGGCGATACGGGCCGCCTCGACGGAGTTGAGTACGTCGTACGGAGGGGCCGCCACCTCGGTAACGAGGTCGCGCGGAGGCCTTACGGCCGCAAAGGGTTTGACTCTGACCATATTATTTGTTTACCTGGAAACGGGTATTACCCGTTGCAAAATAATCCACTATCTGGCGCGCAGCGGCAAGGCCGGCGTTCATGTTAGCCTCAGCGGTCTGGGCACCCATCTTCTTGGGAGTAGCGAACACCCTGAGTCCGAAAGCCTCCTGCATGGCGGCGTAATTGTCGGGAGCCACGTCGGTGATGTACTTGAGGTCGGGGCGCTCCTGAAGGGCACGGAAAAGACCGGCCTCGTCGATGACCTCCTTGCGGGCCGTGTTAACGAGCGTGGCGCCCTTGGGCATGCCGCTCACTAGCTCGTAACCTATGGAACCTATGGTCTCCGGGGTTGCGGGGATATGGATGGACACGTAGTCGCAACTTGAATAGAGGTCGGCAAGGTCCTTTGCCGGCTCGGCTCCGCCTTCGATTATCTTCTCAGCGGGGAGGAACGGGTCGATGGCCTTCACCTTCATTCCGAGAGCCTCGGCTTTTGCACCCACCAGGCGTCCTACGTTTCCGAAAGCCTGGATGCCGAGCGTCTTGCCCTGGATCTCGGACCCGGTTGCGGGAGTGAACTGGGTGCGGGCCATGTAGATCATCATGGCTATGGCCAGTTCCGCCACGGCGTTGGAGTTCTGTCCGGGGGTGTTCATAACCACCACCCCATGAGCTGTGGCTGCGGCAAGGTCGACGTTATCGAAACCGGCGCCCGCGCGGACGACTATCTTCAGCCCGGGAGCTGCGTCCAGCACTGTTGCAGTAACTTTATCCGAGCGAACTATCAGCGCCTGTGCATCGGCCACGGCGGCCTTCAGCTCATCTTCGCCGGCATATTTCTCGAGCAGGGCGACCTCGTGCCCGGCCTTGGAAAGTATCTCCTTTATTCCCGCCACCGCGGCTGCCGCGAATGGCTTCTGGGTTGCTATGAGTATCTTCATTTCTTGATCTTTTCAAACTCCTGCATTGCCGCCACGAGCGCTTCCACGTCTTCCTGCGTGCATGCATTGTAAACCGATGCGCGGAAACCGCCTACCGAACGGTGGCCCTTGATGCCTATCATTCCCCTTTCCTTGGCGAAGGCGAGGAACTCGTCCTGCAGCGCCTCGTATCCGGGAGCCATGACGAAGCAGATGTTCATGATGGAACGGTCTTCCTTCACCGCAGTGCCCGTGAACAGGGAGTTGCGGTCGATCTCGCCGTAAAGGGTTGCGGCCTTGCGCTCGTTGATGGCATGGATGGCCTCCACGCCGCCTATTCCCTTGAGCCACTTGAGGGTTTCGTTCATCACGTAGATGGAGAATACGGGAGGAGTGTTGAACATGGAGCCCTTGTCGATGTGCACGCGGTAGTCCAACATGGTGGGAAGATAACGACTCACTTTGCCCAGGCTGTCCTTGCGTATGATGGCGAACGCCACACCGGCAGGGCCGGCATTCTTCTGCGCACCGCCGTAGATCATAGCATACTTGCTTACGTCCACCTTGCGGCTCAGTATGTCGGACGACATATCGGCGATGAGGGGAACGGGGCAGTCGTAGTCTTCCTTAATCTCCGTACCGTAGATTGTATTATTGGTGGTGATGTGCAGGTAATCGAGGTCCTTGGGCACGTCGTAGCCCTTGGGGATATAGCTGTAGTTCTTGTCGGCCGAGCAGGCGATGGCATAAGCCTCTCCTATACCTTGAGCCTCCTTGAGGGCCTTGTGGGCCCAGACGCCGGTGTCGAGATAGGCGGCCTTGTGCTCGAGGTAGTTCATGGCCACATAGAGGAACTGCAGGCTGGCGCCTCCTCCCAGGAAAACCGTCTCGTATTCCTCGGGGATGTTCAGGAGCTCGCGCCACAGGGCGCGGGTTTCGTCCATGACGGCCTCCCATTCCTTAGTTCTGTGCGATATGCTTATAAGAGATACTCCGGTGCCCTTGAAATCGAGCAGAGCCTCTCTGGCGTGCTCTATTACAACCTCCGGCAGAAGACAGGGACCGGCATTGAAAACATGAACCTTGCTCATTGCTTTTGAATTTTATTCTTAAAGATACCTATTTTTTCGATATGTTCAAAAAAAACGTGCTCCTTTCCGGCGGGCACCCTCAGGCGGAATATGCATTCGTCCCCGAAGGACCGTTCCAGCACCTCTATCCCGAAGTTTTTGAGTGCCGCCATGAAGGACGGCATCGTTTCGTAGGGGAAGCCTACGGACCAAATACGGGCGGCGGTGCATTCCACGGTACCGGCGGCGTCCAGGGCGTCGGCCGCGGCGCTCCTGTAAGCCCTGATGAGCCCCGGAACACCCAGCAGTATGCCTCCGAAGTACCGCACCACCACTACCAGCACGTCCTTCAAACCCCTGGAATCTATCTGCGAAAGGATCTGCCTGCCTGCCGTTCCCGAAGGCTCTCCGTCATCGTTCGCGCGCCACAACCCTTCCTGCGAGAGCACGGGCCCGTCAGGGCCTTCTTCCAGGCTGGAGATACGATAGGCGTAACAGTGATGACGGGCGCCGTGATGCTCGCGGCGCAAGGCGTCCACGAGAGGTTTTACTTCCTCCTCGGACCTGACGGGATAGGCATACGCGAGAAAGCGGCTGCCGCTCTCCTTATACAGCCCCTGCGCGGAGGAAGCGATGCCCGTATATTTATCGTCCGGAAGCATAACCAAATTTAGCAAAAATCTTGTATATTCGCATCGTATTCGGTTAAAATTATGCCTATGGCCTATAAATACCGCGTCACCCTCGAGGGTATAAAAGGATTCTTCCGCGTTTACATAATCAACGGCAGCAACACGCTGTACACCTTCCATAAACAATTACGCGCGGACCTTGAGTTCGCACAGGACCAGCAGATTCTCTTCAAGGCCCTGGATGAGGCCGGTGCGGTCGTGGGACGTTACGCCCTCATGGCCCTGCCCGGCAACAAGGCGGTGGACGAGGTGACGATAGCCGAAACCGTCAAGGCCGGAATAGTCCGGCTTGTGTATTTCTACGACGTGTCCTCCCGCAAGAGTGTCATCATAAGCTTCGAGGGAGAAGCGCCCGAACGCGGACCCCTGCCCGTCTGCATCGAGTCCAAGGGCCCGCTTCCCATCGAATTCGAAAACGGTTACGTAGCCTTCGAGGATCTTCCTGACGACAGGCGCCGCCTTCCCGGCGAGAAAGCCCCGGGCGAGGAGGGAGACGACGATGATGATGACGAAGACTTCGACGAGGAGGACGAAGACGAAGTGGACGAGGACCGCGAGGAGGAAGAAGTCATCTACGACGGCGACGAAGAATAGCAGTTTGTTTGCAAAAACGGCCATTTTTGCAAACAAACCTTCTTAAAAATCAATTCCGTTCGCAAAAACGCCGGTTTTTGCGAACGGAATCAGTTTAAAGCAGGAGCAAACTACTTTGCCGCCTCTTCCTTCTCTACGTAAGGAGCAACCTTGCAGAGCTCGATGTCGAAGATGAGGGTGGCGTTGGGCTCGATGCCCTGGTTGCCGCGCTCACCGTATGCGAGCTTGCCGGGGATGAAGAGCTGGATGTGTCCGCCTTCGCCGACCTGCTTCAGACCTTCGGTCCAACCTGCAATCACGTGATTGAGGGTGAAGCGGATGGAGTCAGCCTCGGGCTTGACCTCGTCGAATACCTTGCCGTCGAGGTTCTTGCCCTGATAGCGTACCCATACGGTATCCTTGTCATCGACAGGACGGAGTTCGCTTCCGGCCTCGATAACCTTGTACTGCAAACCGCTCTCGAGTTCAACTACGCCGTCCTTCTCCTTGTTCTTGGCAAGGAACTTCTCGCCGGCCTCCTTGTTGGAGTAGAGCTTGTAGTTGTGGCGCTTCTCGAGGTAGTTGTTGAACAGGTCGTTCATCTCCTCGGGGTTGATCTTGAACTGCTTGCCGAATTCGGGGTCACGCATGTTGCCCTCGGCCTTGATGAAGTCGATCATACCCTTCTTGATCTGAGCGAAGCTGAGGTCACCGAAATCGTAACCCTTGATGAACGATCCGAAGTTTACGCCTACGAGGTATGCTACGGAATCCCTCTGGCTCTTGGAAGCCACGAAATCCTTGGCGGTCTTTACTTCTTCCTGGGCGGCTACGGCAGCCTCACCTTCTTCCACATCAGCCTCTTCCACCTTGGGAGAGCAGGCTGCAATTGCGAGTCCTGCTACGAGGGCTGCAAAAAATTTGTTCTGTTTCATTGTTTTTATAAAATGTTTAACGTTGTTATCTTGTTTCCCATGCCAGTGCGGAGGCGCCGAGTATGGCGGCGTCGGATTCGTCCAGCCTGGAGAATAATATCTTGACCTTTCCCTTCCAGATGGAGAGAAGATTGGCTTCCATCGCATCCAGTGTGGGTTGATAGAGGAACTCCTTGGCCCTTGCCAGTCCGCCGAAGAGCACGAAAGCCTCGGGAGCGGAGAAAGCCACGAAATCGGCGAGCTTTTCGCCGAGGAGGCGGCCGGTGAAGTCGAAGACGCGCCTGGCAAGCTTGTCACCTGCAACGGCGGCCTCGTACACGTCTTTGGAAGTAATGTCGGAAACCTTACGCAGCAGCGAAGGCTCGTCGCTCGAATCCAGCCATTCACGGGCAGTGCGGGCGACGCCTATCGCAGAGCAGTAGGCTTCGAGGCACCCGCTCTTGCCGCAGGCGCACTTACGTCCGTCGCGTACGGCACAGGTATGTCCGAGTTCCCCGGCAAATCCGTCGCTGCCGTACAGAACTTCGCCGTTCACCACGATTCCAGAACCCACTCCGGTACCGAGGGTAATCATTATGAAGTGCTTCATGCCCTTCGCCGAACCGTAAGTCATCTCGCCCACCGCAGCGGCGTTGGCATCGTTGGTAATGGCAACGGGAAGGCCGTCACAGGCTTCGCTGAGCATTGATGCAAAGGGAACCTCGCTGTGAGCAGCCCAGGGAAGGTTGACGGCGTGCGAAATGACGCCGGTATAATAATTGGCATTGGGGGCGCCGACGCCTATCCCGCGTATCTCCCCCTTCTTTCCGGAAACGTCTATCACCTTACGGACAGCGGCGGCAAGTTCACCGACTATTACCGCTGCATCGGGATTGTCGCTGGTCTTGATGACCTCGCGCGCAAGCACCTTTCCCGCAGCATCGACGACGCCGAGCTTACAGGTCTGGCCGCCTATATCTATACCTACTACGTAATTTTTCATTCCTATTTCTCCGCAGGCTGTTTAACACGACTGCCCACAAGGGCGTAGAAGAGTATGTATGCTGCGCATGCGAGCGGTACGATGTAGCTGTAAAGACCAATGATATCGTACAGCCAGGCCTGGACGGCCACCATCACGGCGCAGCCGAATACCATGGTCATGAAGATGCCGGAAGCAACGGCAGTATATTTGCCAAGCCCCTCGACGGCCATATTGAAGATCCCTCCCCACATAACCGAGGTGCAGAGTCCTACCAGAAGGAAAGCCAGCATACCGGCGGGAACCGGCACCCAGCTCATGCTGAGATGCGCCCAGTCGATGCCGGGGACCTTCACCTGCAGGGAAGCGGGAGCAAGCATTCCGATAGCGATCAGCACGCAGGCTACGGAAGCAACGGTCGCAACCATCGTACGGCTGGAAACCTTTCCTCCGATTACTCCTCCTATCGTACGGCCGATGAACATCATAAGCCAGTAAACGGCGGCTATCAGAGTAGCGACCTCCATGCTGAGGCCCACCGCGTCGCTCTGAAGGTAGGAGACCATGTATGTGGGAGTGCCGACCTCAACGCTCATATAGAGGAAGATGGCAAGCGCTCCGAGCGCGAAATGACGGTGCTTGAGCGCACCTGTCACGAGTCCGAGCTGCACCGGGGCCTGTTCGGGTTCCTCGATACGGGTAAACAGCAGCACCACGAAAGCGAGGATGAAGATGACGGCCGCAATCAGCAGGGCAGGAGTGGCGTCGGAAATACCGGTCGTTTCCTTGACGGTTCCCACTAGGGCTCCCATCAGGATATAAACTATAACCGCAGCTGCGGAGTTGAAGGCGCCGCCGATCTGAATGAACTGGTTGCCTTTCTTTCCGCCTCCGCCGAGGATGTTGAGCATGGGGTTGACAACGGTGTTGAGCATGCACATGCAAAGGCCGCTGATGAACGCACCTATGAGGTACACCACATAGCTTTCCACCTGTCCGCTGAGGAATTCGAATGCAAGACCGACAAGTCCCACAACTATGGCCGCGAGCGCGATCTTCTTATAACCGAACCTCGCCACAAGCATTCCCGCGGGTATTCCCATCAGGAGGTATGCGATGAAATTGGCGTAGTTGCCGACCTGAGCGGCGAACTCGGAAGCTCCGAACTGGTTCTTGACGATGGTAGCCATCGGGGAGCACAGGTTCGTCACGAAGGCAATCATGAAGAAGAGGAAGAACATCATCACGATCGCCGCGTAGTTGATTTTCTTATTGGTCATGGTATAGTTCTGATAATTAATTAAATAGATTCAATGTTCTTAGGGTTGAGCAGCTGCTTTCCCTCGGGGGTATAGGCGTAGTCGATGCGATCGGCATAGAACTTCTCTACCTTTCCACGGACTATCTTGGACGTGGAATTCACGAGTCCGTTCTGCTCGGTGAAGGGTTCCGGCAGTACGGCGATGGCCGAAGGGAGCCACTTCTCAGGGAACATCCCCTCGTGCGAACCTCCCTTGCGGTAGGAGTCGCATTCGGCCTGGATGCATCCGAGCATGAGTTCCTTGCCCTCGACTGATTCGGGATCGACTCCCGAGTGCTTCTCCTTGAGCCAGCGGCGCAGGGCCTCCTTGTTGGGAACTATCAGAACGATGGTGTAAGGATTCTGGTTATTGTGTATGATAACCTGGTCGATGTATTTGCTGCCGTCGGTGAGGCTGTCCTCGTAGCCTTCGGGAGAATACTTCTCGCCGTCGGCGCTGATGAGAAGGCTCTTGAAGCGCCCGGTCACGTAAAGGTACCTGCGGTTCTTTGCGTAAAGATATCCGCGGTCGCCGGTGTAGAGCCAGCCGTCAATGATCGTGGAGGCGGTGGATTCGGGATTCTTCCAATAGCCGGCCATGACATTCTCGCCGCGGATGACTATCTCGCCCGTCTCTCCGTCCGGAAGAGGATTGTGGTCCTCGTCGCAGATCTTTATGTCCATGGGCTCCACGGTACGTCCGGAGCTGCCGAAGATGGCATGTCCGGTGGAATTGGCGCAGATGATGGGAGTAGCTTCGGAAAGACCGTAACCCTGGAACACGGGCACCCCGATTGCGCAGAACCAGCGCTGTAGTTCAATGTCGAGCAAGGCTCCTCCACCCACGAAGAAGCGCATCCTTCCGCCGAAAGCGGCGTCGCGCACGGGCTTGAAGAGTTTGCGGTCGAAGAAGTGCAGCAGGGGCTTCTTCCAGAACTGCTTGATCCAGGGCTTGCCGGCATTATAGTACTCGCGGTTGTATCCTATGGCGAGCTTAACTGCATAATCGAAGAGTTTTTCGACCTTGGGGCCCTTTGCGCGGACCGCGGCCTCGATGTTCTTCTTGAAGTTACGCGAAATCGCAGGAACCGACAGCATTATGTGCGGACGCACGTCCTTGATGGCCCCGGGGATGTTGCGCAGCGTGGCGAGCTGGGTCTTGCCCACGGGAACGGTGGCTATGCTGCCGCCGTACATCATCATGGTATAGAAACCGGCCACATGCGCGAAGCAGTGGTCCAGGGGCAGAACTATCAGCATTACGGCCCCTTCTTCTATGCCGATTACGGAAGAGCCCTGCTCTACGTTGGCGGTATAGTTGCGATGCGTGAGCAGTATGCCCTTGGGGTCGGCCGTGGTGCCGGAAGTGTAGCTTATGTTGGCGTAATCGTCGGGCCCGATGGAGGCGATGCGCTCCTCGAGCTTGTCGGAATGGTCCTTAAGGAAGGCCAGGCCCATGCTGCGGAGTTCCCCGATGTACATCTCGCCCTTCTCGAGGGGTATGTCATCGAGAAGGATAACCTTCTTGACAGCGGGGCACTTGCCGATGACGCGGCGTATCTTGTGGATTTCGCCCTCCGAAGCCACCACATAAACCGAATCGGAGTGGTTGATGCGGAAGGTGAGGTCGTAGTCGGACTCGAGCTTGAACGAAAGCGGAACGTCCACGCCGCCGGCATACAGGATGCCGAGTTCGGTCATGATCCAGAGGTTGCGGCCTTCGCTGAGCAGCGACACCTTCTCGCCTTTCTTGAGGCCCAGCGCCATGAAACCTGCTGCCAGGATGCGCCCCTCGTCACGGGTTTTCTTGAACGACGTTTCGGTCCAGGAGTCGCCCACCTTCTCGCGGAGGAAGGTATTGTCGGCGAAACGGGCCGTGTACTTCTCGACGAAGTCGATTATCGTGGGACGGAGATTCTCTGCCATGGCCTTACTGCTGATGGTTTTTCTGACCGGGGAAGAGCCCGTATAGCTGGGCGTCTATCATGTCGGTGATCTTTTCGAAGTCCTCGGGCTTGTTGCCGAACTTGATGTTGTCGGCGTCTATGATGAGCAGGTTGCCCTTGTAGTCCTTGATCCAGTTCTCGTACTTCTCGTTGAGACCGGTGAGGTAGTCGATACGTATGCTGCGCTCATACTCGCGTCCGCGCTTCTGGATCTGTGCGATGAGGTTGGGAATGCTGCTCCGCAGGTAGATGAGGAGGTCGGGATAGCCCACAAGCGACATCATAAGGTCGAAGAGGTCCGAGTAGTTCTCGAAGTCGCGGGTGCTCATCAGCCCCATGTCGTGCAGGTTGGGAGCGAAGATACGGGCGTCCTCGTAGATGGTGCGGTCCTGGATTATCACGTCGTCGGTCTTGCTGATATCAACCACATCCTTGAAGCGCTTGTTAAGGAAGTAGATCTGCAAATTGAAAGACCAGCGGGACATGTCCTCGTAGAAATCGGCAAGATAGGGATTGAAATCGACCGATTCGAACTTGGGGATCCATCCGTAATGGGCGGCGAGCATCTTGGTAAGGGTCGTCTTGCCGCTTCCGATATTACCTGCTATGGCGATGTGCATACGTTATAGTTGTTTAATCTTACAAAAATAATCAATTATTTGAACAGTCCGAACAGTTGGGCGTCGATACGGTCGGTGATGGCCGCGAAGTCCTCGGGATTGTTCTTGAAGTCGATATTGTCGGTCTCGATGGTGAGAAGGGGACCCTTGTAAGAGCCTATCCATTCCTCGTAATGACGGTTGAGTCCGGCGAGGTAGTCGATGCTTATGCTCTGCTCGTAGTCGCGTCCGCGCTTCTGGATGTTGGCCACCAGGTGTTCGATGCCGGATTTGAGGTAAATGAGAAGGTCCGGCTGACGCACGGTGGACATCATGAGTTCGAAGAGCTGCATGTAGGTGGCGTAGTCCCTGTCGGAGAGATTGCCCATCTCGTAGTTGTTGGCGACGAAGATATAGACGCCCTCCATGAGCGTACGGTCCTGGATTATGACCTCCTTGCTCTTGGCTATCTCGAGTACGTCCCGGAAGCGCTGCGCGAGGAAGTAGGTCTCGAGATTGTACGACCAACGGGCGATGTCCTTGTAATAATCTTCCAGATACGGATTATAGGTAACGGACTCGAACTGGGGCTTCCAGCCGTAGTGCTCGGCCAGCATTCTGGTAAGCGTGGTTTTGCCGCTCCCGATGTTTCCTGCTACTCCAATATGCATATGCTACAAATTTAGCATTCTTTTCTTAATTTTGCAGGCCCTCCGGACAAAAAGAGATGACAAAAACCAAGACATTTTTCTGCAACGCCCTCTACGAGAACAGCTATGCGGTTTCGTCGGACGGAGTGTGCGTAATCATAGACCCGGGATTCGACGGTGACGCCGAACTGGCAAAGCTGTATTCGTACCTCGGGAAAGAAGGGCTCACCCCCTGCGCCATCCTGCTCACTCACGCACATGCAGACCATATCGTGTCGGTCGGCGTACTGCAGCGCAAATACGGCATTCCGGTTTACATGGCCGCGGCGGAAGAAGCCGTGCTCGCCGCCAACGATTCCCTTGCCGCAGCGTTCGGGGTTCCGCTCCCGAAAGAGATAAGCCAGTTCAAGTTCTCCCCCGTCGAGGATGGCGAAACGCTCGTGTTCGGAGAGGCAATCCCGCCAGCACATCCCGCCCTCAGTTTCAAGGCAATCGCCACGCCGGGACATACGCCCGGAGGAATATGCTGGTACGACGAAGCCGACGGGCTGCTATTCAGCGGCGACACCCTCTTTGAGGGTACGATAGGCCGCACCGACCTGCCGCTCGGCGAATACGACGACCTAATTCGGTCGGTTATGGAAAAACTGATAATCCTGCCCGGCGAAACTGTCGTTTATCCCGGCCACGGGCCTTCTACCGAGATATCCGTCGAACGCACTTCAAACCCCTTCCTGGAGCCGTTCAACGAGCCTGAGCCTTCTTTCGATCAGCCGCATCATACAGAAGCTCCCTTTGATGCATAACGAGCCAGCGTTCGTTATTCGCCCTACGGCCGGCTTCGGGATCGGCCAGAAACTCCTGCTTCTCCTTTTCCATATTTTCCTTAAGATTCAGGTGCACCCTCATCTGAGGAGGTATTCCTTCTACTGTGCGGTTATTGGTGCGAATTTCTTTCTTCAGATGACGGTAGAAAGCCATAGGGATGCCATTTTCGCGGAAATAGGCGCGGTCTGCCGCAAGGCGGGTGAAACCGTCGTCGGTAACCTCCACCATAGTCTTGCGGATTACATCGATTTTCCGCACCAAAGCCTGTTCTTCGGCGCTTAACAAGCTGTCCGGCAGGTTTGTGAGCTCGTAGCGGTGTTCGTCCACGATGCGATACACCAGTGCGTTGTCTCTGGCGGAGAAGCAACCGGAAAGCATTGCAAGGCCCGGCAGAATCAGGCAGACCGATAACAGGAAGCGTCTCACAGCGTCTGCCCTCCTATGAATTCCCTCATGATGGACGTGGGCGGAATGGCCGCGATTTCCGCAGGCTTGAGCGCGATTACAGGCTCTATGAACGCGAGCAGGTCCTTTGCTTTGGCATAGGCGGGGGAAGATTCCGAAATACCGTAGAGGAGGGGCTCCGCATAGTATTTAAGGAGCGGCAGGTCATAAAGCGTGGAGGAATTGAACACCACGCGGGCGTTCTCCTCGAAGGGGAAGATATTCACCGTCTCGCCACGGCGGACGCTGGGCCAGCGGAGGATGTTTTCCTCTGGACTGATACCGCGCACGCGGTTGTCGCGCACTATGCGGCGGAGCAGGCGCTTATCGGTGGTGGAGCCATGCACCTTTTTTCCACCGGGAAGAGCGGAAAGGGCGGAAATATAAACGTTGTAGATCCTGTCCCTGTCCACGTCCGGAGTCAGTGCCGGGTTGAGTGCATGGATGCCTTCCATAAAGAGCATATCGCCATCTTCGAGTTTCATGCGACGGCTCTCGTCCATTATCTGACGGCCCTCCTTGAAGTCGAACTTCGGAATTATTACCTCCTTTCCGGCAATCAGGTCGTTGAGCTGACTGTTAAGCAGAGCCACGTCCATGGCGCCGAGGCACTCGAAGTCGAAGTTGCCGGCCGCATCGCGTGGCGTACGGTCCCTGTCCACGAAGTAGTTGTCCAGCTCTATCACCTTAGGGCTGAGGCCCAGGACCTGGCACTGTTGAGCGATACGCAGCGAGCTGCTGGTCTTACCGCTGGAAGACGGGCCCGACATCATTACGATACGTGTCTTTTTCTTGTGCCAGA
>CAMHTE010000004.1 GCA_946187975.1 uncultured Bacteroidales bacterium
AGGATATTGACCTTTCCTGCTCTGCAGGGGCCACGATTACCTTCTACCATGCCGGTAACTACTTCTCCGATCCTGCACATACTGACGCCCATGCCAACATGCGCTCTGACGCCCATATGCTGTTCAGTAAGGACGGTGGCCAGACATGGAGCTCCCCGGTGAACATCAACTATCCTCCGGGAACCAACTGGATTTACATCAAGGCCCAGGCGGAGATTCCTTCGGACTACCTGGTATCCAACTTCCGTGTTGCTTTCGAGTGCGAGAGTTTCCCGGACCACTTCACACAGCTCTACTACACGGACAACAGCTATACTGAAACCACCACCAGCGTGACTTCGTATCCCGTGTACTATGACGTGATAACCGTGGCTGAGGAACAGCGCGTAACTACCAGCTACACTCACACTAACACCGGTTACCCGGTAAGCGTAACCCTTGACGACGGCCGTGCCGGAACCTGGGAAATCAAGAATGTCCAGATAGTGGAGAAGTAGGGGATGAAAAGGCTCTCGTTAACCGTTGCGCTGTTGTTCGCATGCCTGCTTCCGCTGGCATCGCAGAACAACGCGTACGGTCTGGATGACGAGTGTTTCCACTGGTTCAGCGAATCCGAAAGACTGGTTGGCAAGGAAGGTTTCGATAAAGCGAACGAGAATCTCCTTCACGCTGCAATCAGCAAAGGGGATACAAAGGCCCAGACGCTCTATTATGTGGAGCGCCTGAAGAACCTTACAAATACATACATTGGCAAAAGCGTAACGGGTGCGGACGATGCCAGGGTAGATAAGGCGATGGAGGAACTCAAGTCCGTCGCCTCCAGGCTCGGGTACTCACAGTACTTCTATTATGCCTACGAGCTGGCCCAGAACTATTACTACAACCACCGGAAGCCTTTACGCACCATGGAACTGCTGCAGGAAATGGATCAGATTTCCATCGAGCGCGGTGAGGACTATGGTCTGTGGATGGGCAAGCGTTATATGGTGGCGCTGTATATGTCGCAGAACGACTACATAACTGCGAAGAAGTATATACTCGAGGCTTTACGCATTTTCAATTCGAGCTCCGATCCCACGGTGCGCAGGCAGAGTGTTTGCCGCCTGTACTGCGATCTTTCCGAAACCTACGTCATAGGCACTGACTCGGTTAAGGTCAACATCAACAAGGCCGTAAAGACATCGAAGGTGCATCTTGACACGCTCCGTTGCGAGTATCTTCTTGCTAAGATTGCAGCGTACGAAAAGGATGTTGAGGCCTATATCAGGCATAGGGACTACTGTCTTGCCGATCCTCTGCTTCACACCATCAGCCCTACGGCCAGACTCCTTTTCGAAACACTCGATTCCATAGTTGAGGGGCACTTCAACTACGACAAGGTGCAGAACCTTACTTTCTCCCGTATCCGCGAGGTGAAGTATATCGCCAACGTGGCGGAAATGTACGGCTACAAGGACCAGGCGTTCGAAATCGAGCGTCTGATGGTTCGCAAGTATGAGAAGCTTTTGGCTGACAGCAACCAGTCCAAGATTGCGGAAATGGACGCCCGCCTGAACAACACTGTCCTGAGTGCGGACCTGAGGGTGAAATCCCAGATACTTAAACGCACTACCAGCTATCTTATTCTGCTGGTTATGCTTGTTCTGGTTGGGGCCATGGTGCTTTTGATAGTGCAGGTACGTTCCCTGCGCCGCCGCAAGGTGAGGGACGAGCATCTTATCGAAGAGCTTCGCAACGCAAACGAAAAGGTGAAACTGGCGGACGCAGCAAAGACACGTTTCGTGCAGAACATGAGCCATGAGGTGCGTACACCACTGAACGCCATAGTTGGCTTCAGCCAGCTGCTTTCCCTGCCGGACGGGTCTTTCACCCCCGAAGAGAAGGATGAGTTCTCCGGGCACATAATCAACAATTCCAAGATGTTGACAATGCTGTTGGACGACATTCTTAATACTTCGGCCATGGATTCTGGCAATTACAGCATCCAGATTGAGGACGGTGAGTGCGGATTCATGTGTCGCGCCGCTATTACGAGCGCAGAGCATCGCCTGCAGCCCGGTGTCACCATGGAATATGTCTCCCAGTTACCGGAACCCTATGTTATCCGCACCGATCCTCGTCGTGTGCAGCAGATACTTATCAACTTGCTCACCAATGCCTGCAAGCATACGGCAAAGGGTGAGATTAAGCTGACCTGTTCGCTGGACGAGGCAGCTGGAGAAGTAAGCTTCGCCGTTACCGATACAGGTACCGGAGTCCCTGCCGACCAGGCTGAGCGCATCTTCGATCGCTTCACAAAACTGGACGAATTCGTACAGGGTACCGGTCTCGGACTTAGTATCTGCCGCGACATTGCTTCGCGCATGGGTGCGCGCGTGTACCTTGATACAAGCTATACGGCAGGAGGCGCACGTTTCGTATTTACCGTTCCCGTTAATTATCAACCTGTAGCATGATTCCTTTATACGCTCAAGAACACGACTATTCCAAGTACAACATCCTTGCGGTAGACGACATTCCCCTGAACCTTCTTCTGGTCCAGAAGATGCTTTCGCGCTTCAACTTCCGTATCCGTACCGCCGCCAACGGGCAGCAGGCACTCGATGCGGTGGCAGCGGAGAAACCGGACCTGATCCTGCTGGACCTGATGATGCCGGGAATCGACGGCTTCGAGGTTATCAGGCGGCTTCGTGCCGATGCGGCTACGGCCGATATTCAGATAGTGATCCTGTCGGCTCTCAATTCAAATGAGGATGTCGTAAAAGGGTTCAGCCTGGGTGCGAACGACTTCATAATGAAGCCCATCATTATGGAGAAGCTCCTCAGTTGCGTAGTTACCCAGATGCAGCTTGTAGAGGCTAAGAAGGCCTAGATGTGACCTCCTCCGGAGGCGCGCAGCTCTTCGTCCACCCGCTTCTTTTCTTCCATCAGAAGATCCAGCAGCCATTCTTTCTGCTCGTCGCTCAACCCAAGGTCGCGGCAGGCGGATTCGTAACGGTTGATGACAGCTTCCTGATAGCGGTGGTACACCATCGACTTACGGATTTCGTCCTCGATGGTCTCGTGTTCGATCTCGTAGCTGTCCTTATAGTAATTCTTGTAAACGCTTTCCGAGGAAAAGCTCAGGCAGTAATAGAAGAGGCCGGAAGCCAGGATCACTATGCCCAGGATTCCCAGCACCAGCGGTACGCGCTGAATGAGGCCGAGCATGCCGAGGGTTCCCCCGGAAAAGAACATCAGGAGGGCTATCAGTTCGTTCTTGTGATATTTCAGAAGGGACATCTTCGGTTTCATAATCGTATGGTGTTGGATTTACGGTTCTGCAATATTTTGATCTTCACGGAGTTCTCCGCCTCCTTGGCATCCAGGGCTTTCTGGTAGGCCCTCCGGGCGACGAGCATCTCGTTGTTCTTATTTTTCATCTCGTCGAGGTTCTGCCTCAGCTGCCACTGTGAGAGCAGGATAGCCATGAAGGCTATGGCGAACATCACGATGAAGCCTATAAGGATAATATTCTGGTTGTGGGCTTTGAGGCGTTCGGCGTCCCGGCGCAGTTTGGCATTGTTCATTTCTGCGTCAAGGATGGCCATGTCCTCGTTCTGTACCTTAATATATATGGAGTCCTTTTCGCTCATCAGACTGCTCAGCTCTCCGTAGGCATCTCCAAAGGAGTGCTGCGCCGCGTAGATGACGTGTTTCTTCTCGTGACGTGCTTTGGCTGTTCCCAGGGAGTCGGCCTTTGCTAATGCCTCCTCAAACAACCCCTTGGACTGGAGATAGCAGACGTCCATCTCGTAACGGTCGTCGTTGTTTGTCTGCATACGGTAAAGCGGATCGGACACCAGTTTATCGTAACAGTCCCAGAATGCGTCCCATTCTCCCTTCGAATCGTAGAGGTAGGCGCGGGTCATAAGGACCTTGATGCGCAGGGTAGGGAAGAATGCCTGGTAGTGCTCCGCCTTCACGCAGTACTCTTCTGCGTGAAGGTAATCCTTGAGTTTGATATACTCCTGCGCTATGAGGATGTATAGGTTTGGAAGCTCCTGTTCCGCCTTTGCCTCCACGCAGCTGCTTGCGGCGTTGACGAAGTTTCGTATTGCCAGATAGGAATTGGTGCGGTAGCTCTGTATGAGTCCGGTAATGCGGTAGGAGTACATCTGCCCTAGGGGAATGCGCTCCTTGGAAGCGATGCGGCCCATCATCCTGGCTTCGAGCATGGCGTCTGCGGCACGTCCCAAATGAATCAGGTACTGGCAGTACTCGTGGATTATGCCGAAGTAAAAGGCGCGGGTATCGGCCCTTTTCCCCAGCATCTCCTTAATCTCGGCGACGGCTGCGTCCATACGTTCGGTATCTCCCTGGGCGAAGCGGACAGGGAATTCCAGCGACAGCGCAAGACATTTATAGCGGAAGTTCCCCTCTGCCACGCCGGCGTTGTACAGGGAGTCGGCAAGCACGAGGTTGGCGGGGTCGTATTGCTGCATGCGTCCGAACGCATAGCGTTGGAAAACATCGTCGTCCACCTTGAGCCGGTTCACGATCTGGGCCCTGCAGAAGACGCTCGCAAGGCATAGCAGAAGGATGATTATGGCTGATTTGTTTCTCACTGTGCTATGAACTGGTAAATGATATAACCTGCCTGGCGGTCGGGAGCTGTCGCACTTGACGAAAACTTAGAGAGCCTTGCGGCCCTTATCGCGAAGGCCCGAAGGCATCCGTCGGAAGAAGATGCATCCTCATCGATGCGTGCTATGACCACATCTCCCTGACGGCTGACTCCTATGTTGACCTTAACCTCTCCGGCGCCCATGCAGCGATAGGCCGGGATGGGCAGATGGCTGGCCTTGCGTCCTTCCAGTTCGTATGAAAGGACGGAGGGGCCGGAGTAGCGTGACTCCTGCTTCTTCTCTTCGTTTTTTTTGCGGGGGGAGGGGTCTGCGGCGGAGAAGTCGTCGGGAATGTCAGCATTCTGTTGCAGTGCCTTCCGAAGGGCTTCGGCGTCCTTGTAAAGCTTTTCGGCTTCTTCCGGCGAATTGCGGTCGTCCTTGAGGGCGGAACGGTCCACCGCCACGTTGCGTATGGGAGTATTGCCTTCGGCTGCGAGTATTTCGTTGAGCCTCTGGTTGATTGCCTGCTTAAGAGCGAGTTCTTTCTGGAGTTTTTCGATTTGTTCGGCCTTGGTGAAGTCGAGGACGAACGAGCTTTCCTTCTTGATGGCCGCTCCGAGTTGTACGCTCAGCAGGACGATCAACACCACAAGGTGCACGATCACCGTCACGTACAGACCGGCGCGGTCCTCTTTGGGAAGGCGTTTCACTGGGCGGTTTTTCTTGCTCCCCGGAGCGCCTTTTCCACAGTGTTGAGTATCATATTGATGGCAACCTTGTTGTGGCCGCCCTGGGGGATGATGATGTCGGCGTAGCGCTTGCTGGGTTCGATGAACTGCAGGTACATCGGTTTTACGGTCTTTGTGTAGCGCTCGATTACCCATTCCACGTTCTTTCCGCGTTCGCGTATGTCGCGGGCCATCACTCGCATGAGACGGTCGTCGTCATCTGCATCCACGAAAAGCTTGATATCCATCTGCTCGCGGAGCTTCTTGCATGTAAAGATCAGGATACCTTCGATAATGATGACGTCGGAAGGGCCCACCTGTACGGTTTCGGTTTTGGAACGTGAGCAGCTGATGTACGAATACACGGGCTGCTGGATAGTCTTACCCTCCTTGAGTTCCTTCAACTGTTTGCACAGAAGTTCCCAGTCGATGGCGTCGGGATGGTCGAAGTTCTGGTTGCGTTTTTCCTCGTCGGTAAGGTCGCTGGAGTCCTTGTAGTAAGCATCCTGGGGGATGACCACCACATCTTCCTTAAGCCTCTCGGTAATGGCCTTTACGACCGTGGTTTTGCCGGAGCCGGAACCGCCAGCTATTCCTATGACTAACATATCGTGGTTTTTTATTAAAATTCAGCGTTCTTTGGAGTACGGGGGAAGGGGATAACGTCGCGTATGTTGCTCATTCCCGTTATGAAGAGAAGCAACCTTTCGAAGCCAAGCCCGAAGCCGCTGTGGGGGCAGCTGCCGAAGCGGCGGGTGTCGAGGTACCATTCGAGGGTACGACGGCTCATTCCCAGCTCGTTGATGCGCGCCTCCATCTTTTCGAGGGAGCTTTCACGCTCGCTGCCGCCGATGATTTCGCCAATCTTCGGGAAGAGTATGTCCATGCCGCGCACGGTCTTGCCGTCGTCGTTCTGCTTCATGTAGAAGGCCTTGATATCCTTCGGGTAATCCGTCATGATGACGGGGCGTCCGAAATGATGCTCGACGAGGTAACGCTCGTGCTCGCTCTGGAGGTCTATGCCCCAACTGACGGGATACTCGAAGACATGCCCGTCGGCGACGGCCTTTTCCAGTATCTCTATGCCTTCGGTGTAGGTGAGGACCTTGAACTCGGTATTCACCACTCCCTGCAGGCGCTCGATCAGAGTATTGTCGTAACGGTCGTTGAGGAAGCGGATATCGTCCATGCAGTTGTCCAGCGCATAGCGGACCAGGCTCTTGATGAAGTCCTCCGCCAGCACCATGTTGTCCTTGATGTCGTAGAAGGCCATTTCGGGCTCTATCATCCAGAACTCCGCCAGGTGGCGGGGAGTGTTGGAATTCTCGGCCCTGAAGGTGGGTCCGAAGGTGTAGATCTCGCCAAGGGCCGTGGCGCCGAGTTCGCCTTCGAGCTGTCCGCTCACGGTAAGCGAAGTCTGGCGTCCGAAGAAGTCCTTGCTGTAATCCGGTTCACCCTTTTTATTTCTGGGGACGTTGTTCAAGTCGAGGGTAGTCACCTGGAACATCTCACCGGCACCTTCCGCGTCCGCGGCGGTAATCAGGGGAGTGTTGAGGTAGACGAAGCCCCTTGAATGGAAGTAATCGTGTATGGCGAAAGCCATCTGGCTACGCAGGCGCAGGATCGCTCCGAAGGTATTGGTGCGCGGGCGCATGTGTGCGACGGTGCGGAGGTATTCGAATGAGGTGTCCTTCTTCTGCAGGGGATAGCGCATGGGGTCGCACTCTCCGTAAAGGGTAATTTCGCCTGCACGGACTTCAACCGCCTGTCCGCTGCCTATCGATTCCACAAGCGTGCCGCGTACCGCGATGCAGGCGCCGGTTGTGATCTTCGCGAGCAGATCGGCGTCCGTGGCGGTCTTGTCCACTACTATCTGGATGTTGTTGATAGTGGAGCCGTCGTTGAGGGCGATGAAGGCAATCTCCTTGTTGCCCCTCTTGGTGCGTACCCAGCCTTTGGCAAGAACTTCCTTGCCGGGAGCCATTCCAAGAAGGTCTTTAACCTTGATACGTTTGATTTCTTCCATTTGCTTGATTTTAAAAAGGCGGTGGCCGTAAAGGTCACCGCCTTGAAAAGTCCGGCCGAACTTATTCGGCCTTCCTCGAAGAGTACATGATCTTAAGGGCGGAGCAACGTCTGAGCTCCTGCTTGACGTCGGTGATGATACCCATACGGACGTCCTGGTCAGCCCTGATGCAAACAGTCATGAAGGAACGGTCGGCCTCGCTCTTGGAGTCGCGCTCTGCGGCGATGAAGTCGCGGATGTCGGACGTAGTCTTGAACGAGTCGTTGAGCTGGATACGTGCGTCGGTACCGTACTGGGCCTGGAGGCTCGGTATAGGAGTACCTATATTGATGTACGAAGCCAGGTCCTTGCGCTCAAGCTTTGCCGCTTCGGATGCCTGCGGGATCTTTACGACCACCTTGTTCTCCGTCTCGCGGAGCTGCGTGGTGACCATGAAGAAGAACAGGAGCATGAACACGATATCCGAAAGGGAGCTCGACGTAATGGCGGGCATTTCTTTCTTGCCGTCTTTTCTGAACATTGACATAGCGTATCCTCCTATCTTCTTCTTTTACCCACATCCTTGGGCTCTGCTTCAGAAATCTGCTGAGGCACGAGGTCCTTGATGGTTTTCTGCTGTTCTTCGGTGAGGGCAAGATACTTGCGTCCGTACTCACGCATCGAGGCCTCGTCACGCAGTTCGTTCACGGCCTTCACAAGTTCGTTCTGAACGGCTATGTAGGCCTGATAACTGGTACCGCGGTCGTTCTGGAGGGAGATGACGCCCTTGGACACGGGACGTGTGCCGAGGCCTTCGATCTCCGTGGGCTCCATGACGGGAAGCGACGGGTCGTCGGTGGGGTTGGTAAGGAATATTTTGATCTTGTCCTTAAGCTGGCTGACATCTATGGGCTCACTACCGGCAAGAATCCTATCGGCCGAGTTGATCTTCACAATAATGATATTGCGGCGGTTGACCTTCTGGTCCTCTACCTTCTGGTTGGGATCCGGCATGGGGGGCAGACGGCGGCTGAGACCGGTCTGCGTTCCCATCGTGGTCGTCATCAGGAAGTAGCAGAGCAGGAGGAACGCTATATCGGCTGTAGAACTCGAGTTGATTGCAGGTGTTTTCTTTGCCATAGCGGTTTAACCTTTTTTGTTGGTGATGGCAAGACGAATCTCACCTGCAATGATGGCGAGAACCGCCAGGATGCCGGCAAAATAGGTCAGGTAAAGGATTGTGTCGGTCAGTTTGAGCGTTGAAGCGTTCGGCTGCTCCGTGGTGAGACTCACCGCCGGGGAGCCCGGGGCCACGAGGTATGCTACGAAGCACACCACTGCGATGGCGGCAAGGCCGATCCCGAGCTTGATGACGCTCTTGGGATTGTTGGCTATGCCTATCGCAAGGCCCACGCCGATGACCGCGATTACTGCGAGTCCTACCATGATGTAGGCCCAGAGCAGCAGAGCGTCAACGGGAAGGTCATCCTTGAAATCCCATCCCTTGGCGAAGCCCCACACAAGCAGGACCACGCTTATGACGATCAGCGCGACCATCGTCCAGGTGAATATTTTATTAAGGTTTTTCATTTCTTGGAACCGTGTTTTGTAAGAACGTCAACGAGCGAGATGGAGCTGTCCTCCATGTCGATGGTGATGGATTCGATCTTTGCAAGGATGTAGTTGTAGAACACCTGCAGGATCATGGCGACGATCAGACCGGCCACGGTGGTGATAAGGGCGACCTTCATACCGCCTGCAACGACGTTAGGGGAAATGTCACCTGCAGCCTGGATGGCGTCGAATGCCTGGATCATACCGATAACGGTACCGAGGAATCCGAGTGACGGGGCGATGGCGATGAACAGGGAGATCCAGCTGAGGCCGCTCTCCATTTCGCTCATCTGCACGGAACCGTACGAAACGATGGTCTTTTCAACCACGTCGATGCCCTGGTCGTAACGGAGGAGACCCTGATAATAGATGCTGGCGACGGGTCCGCGGGTGTTGCGGCAAACGTCCTTAGCTGCCTCGATGCCTCCGTCGGCGAGAGCCTTCTCAACATCCTCGATGAGTTTCTTGGTGTTGGTCTTGGAGAAAGTGAGGTAGAGGATGCGTTCGATGGCAAGGGCCAGACCGATGATAAGGCAGATGATGATGAGGGACATGAATCCCGCACCGCCTTCGATGAATTTGGTCTTGAGGGCCTGGGTGAGCGGAACCTCGGGAGCTGCTGCAGTAAGGGCTGCCAGGTCGTTGGCAGGGGCTACCTGTTCTGTTGCGGCCTCTTCGGGAGCTGCTTCCTGCGCAGATGCAATGTCAGCAGTGAAAGCCATGAGGGCGACAGCTGCCAGAATCGTAAAGAGCTTTTTCATAACGGTTTTTAAGTATTGTTTAAATTATAAGTTGCCGTAAAATCAACGCAATTTAGCAAAAATATTTCATTGCACAATATTTATTTTGATATTTCGCCTTTCAAATCCTGGCCCAAAAGACGCTTTACCTGTTCATTGTCAGCGTATTTGCCCATTAGATGAAAAAGCTTGCCAAGGCCCGCTTCGGTGGTGATGTCCTTGCCGGATATCACACCCGCGGCCTTGAGGGCCTTGCCCGTGGCGTAGAGGTCCATGTCCACCTCGCCGGCATTGCATTGGGTAACGTTCAGCAATATCTTTCCCCGCCTGTCGGCTTCGCGGACTATATCGGTGAACCAGGGTTTGGAAATAGCGTTTCCAGAACCGTAGGTTTCGAGTATGACGGCGCGTATGCCATCGCCGAGGAGGATGTTGCGGGCCACCTGCTCGGTGATGCCCGGATGTATCTTGAGTATCGCCACCCGGGTGTCGAGGGCTGTACTGATCTGTAGAGGAGCGTCCCCAGAGGGCGCTTTTCGTATTATTTCAGAACGGTAGCGTATGTTGATGCCGGCCTCTGCAAGGGGAGGGTAGTTGGGGGAGAGGAATGCATCGAACGAGGTCGCGTTGACCTTGGTCGTGCGGTTTCCTCTGAGTAACTGAGAGTTGAAATAAACGGAGACTTCGGGCACCATCGGATGCCCTTCGGCGTCCCTCGCTGCGGCCACTTCTATCGCCGATACCAGGTTCTCCTTTCCGTCCGTGCGGAGGGCGCCGACCGGAAGCTGGCTCCCGGTGAACACCACCGGCTTTCCGAGGCCGTCGAGCATGAAACTCAGTGCCGATGCCGAATACGCCATGGTGTCGGTCCCATGAAGCACTACGAAGCCGTCATAGGCGTCATAGCGCTCCTTTATCAGCTCCGCCAGTTTGACCCAGAGCGACGGTTCCACGTCGGACGAATCTATCAGCGGATCGAAAGTGTAGGAATCGATGCGGAGGGTGAACTTTCGGAGTTCGGGAACTTCGTCGAGTATGCCTGCGAAGTCGAAGGGCACCAGCCCTTTTCCGTCATCCTTCATCCCTATGGTGCCGCCGGTGTAAATAATAAGAATGGCGGACTTGGTATTCTGGCCTGTCATAATCTGAACAATTTTATTGCGTTAGATGTTGTGACCGCTGCGACCGTCTCCACGTCGGTTCCCTTGATCTCCGCGACCTTGGCCGCGATCAGGGGTATGTTGGCGCTTTCGTTGCGGCTGCCCCTCAGGGGAGTGGGGGCGAGGTAGGGGGCGTCGGTTTCGAGCAGTATGCATTCGAGGGGAATGCGCGTCACCGTCACCGCGAGGGAAGCGTTCCTGAAGGTTACCACACCGCCTATCCCGACGGACCATTCTCCCAGGCGGCGGAGGCGCTCAAAGGTCTCCGCGCTGCCGCTGAAGGCGTGAAGGTTCCCCCGGAGGTGCAGGTGACGGCAGTCTTCCATCACTTCGAAAAAGTCCTCGGTCGCGTCCCTGAGGTGGATATTCACCGGCAGGTTCCATTGCGAAGCCAACTCCAGCTGGATGCGGAATGCTTCCTTCTGCTGTTCGCGGTATTCAGTGGACCAATGGTAGTCCAGCCCTATCTCCCCGACAGCTACGACCCCGCTGCGGTCATGGGTTGCAACCGCATCGAGTTCGTCCTTCCAGTCGGCTTCGACCGAGCCCGGATACAGGCCCAGCATGGGGAAAAGCACTCCTGGATTGGCTCTTGTGAGGGAGAATGCGGTTTCGCGCTCCTTCGAGTCGATGTCCGCCACGAGCATACGTCTGACACCGGCGTTGACTGCGCGCCGTATGCATTCCTGCTCTTCTCCCCGGAAAGCCTCGTCCGCCGGATGGGTATGCGTGTCGATGAATTCCATCGGAGGACAAAGTTAACTATTTTTGGGATTGATGGTGCAGCGTCCGAGCAGGTCCGTAGTGATGAATCCGTCGCTTTCCAGGATGCCGATGAGGCGCAGGACCTCCCCTCTGGGTTTTCCGCTGAGGGTGCACAGTTCTTCCGTGTCCGCACCCCTGTGCCTCCTTATCAGCGATGCAAGCGATGCTATGGCGTCGCGTTCGGTCCGGTCGGCCAGTGCGGAATAATAGGAAGATACGCACGAATCGAAGGTCTTCACCCCTCCGGCGGTAATGCGCCCGAGGCCCAGTTGGCGCCCCAGGAGGCTTATGTCGGTGATGGGTTCGGCCAGTTTTTCCGCCAGGAGCAGGTTGCACCCGGCCGAACGGACGTCGTCGATGCGCCCGGGCAGTACAAGCACGTCCCGTCCGTAACCGCATGCCAGCCTGCAGGTCAGCAGTCCGCCCCCTTTAATCCGTGATTCCACCAGTATCGTGGCGCCGCTCAGTCCCGCTATGATGCGGTTGCGCCGAAGGAAGGTGAATGCCGCGGCTCCCGTGCCCGGAGGATAGTCGGTGACCAGGGCGGAACCGGGGGTTGAGGCAATCCTTTCCGCTGCTTCCCTGTGCCTTGCGGGATATATGTCGTCGATACCCACGGGCAGCACCGCAATCGTAGGTAGTCCGTATTCAAGAGCGCTGAGATGGGCCCGGATATCCACTCCGAAGGCAAGTCCGCTGACTATGGCGGGTCGTTCCGGAGTCCTTGCGAGATGCTGTACTATGCGTGCGGTCCATTCCCTGCCATAGGGAGAGATGTCCCTCGTGCCCACCACCGCCACGGCCCGTTTTCCGGAAAAGATTTTCTCCGGAGGGTCCGAACTTCTGACATACAGCCCCGCCGGAGGATCTTCGCAGGCCTTGAGCATTTCGGGATAGGATTTGTCGGTAATGGGAACGAAGCGGCAACCGTCGCGTTCCAGACGTTCCAGTTCTTCCGCGGCCTCGTCCAGGGCCTGTCGGGAGATGCTGCCCGCATAGCGCCACGCGGGTCCAGTCAGGCGTTCCAGCTCGCTGGCCGGAAGATCGAAGACGGCCCTGGCCGACCCCAGGGTCCGGATAAAGCCGAGCGCATAACGGGGCTCGTAACCAAAGATGCGGTTGAGGGCGCAGGCGGCCGTTTTTTCTGCAATGAAGTTTTCCATGGCCGCAATGTACGCAGAAGTTCCGGATTTTTGCGGGTAGGATATGTGGTCCCGTTTTGTTTTCTTTTGTTTTCGAAAAAAATAATTTTGTTTGCAAATGTCATCGAAATTTCCGAAAATTGTGGAACAAGCGAAACAATTCGAAAAATATGGATAAACGTTTTTTACTGTCCTTCGCGGCTTTGATGATGCTTGCCCTTGGATCCTGCTCCAAGGATAACGCGGAAAAGCCCGGCGGAGGCGACCAGGATTCAGTCGTGTCCAACGTCATTCCGGCGCAGCAGTCAAAGTATTACATGACGGCGGCGGAGGACCTCTCGGGCAAGACCTCCGACAAGATCGCAGGAATCAAGGTGCTTCTCAGCGACAGCAAGTACTACGCAATCGGCGAGAGGGTCCTTTCGGTGACCTTCGATGCAGACAAGGACATCGTCGGTACTTACAAGGACGGTGTGCTTACCGAAGCCGGTAAGTCCGTCAAGGTCGTATGGGCATCCGATGATCCGGTAAACCGTCCGGCCGTTCAGCACGCTCCGGCCGCCGGTGAGTTCGGCATACTCTGCGCCCCCGGCGACTATACCGGAAAGTTTACGGTAGTGACGTCCCGTTACACCTACACTTTCTCCGGTAAGACCGTGAAGGCGAAAGCCGGCGAAACTGTTTCCGTGACCCTGGACTTCGCCGCCCCCGACGTACAGCCCACCCGCAAGGTAGGCGTGATGGGCGACTCCATTTCCACTTTCCAGGGCATGCTCGTAAGCGACGAGTTCTCGGCTTTCTACCCCGGCAGCGATCCCAACTGCAAGGCCACCGACGCGGCGACTCTCGCCAAGGCGGTGAACGTCAAGGAAAGGACCTGGTGGCATATGGTCATATACGACAAGATGAAGCACGGCGTCCTCGATGTCAACAATTCCTGGTCCGGCACGCGCGTGGTCCACGAAATGAAGACCGGCAAGAGCGGCAAGTCCATCGACGCTGGTTTTGTGGACCGTGTGGACCTGTTCAAGGATCCCGATATCATCCTTCTTCACGGAGGGCGTAACGATGTCGTTCATTCTTCTCCCATAGGCAGCGATTTCGGCTGGGACCTTCCCATAGGCGAACTTGATGTCTACAGCTATCAGACCGCATTCGTGCTGCTCATCAAGATGCTGCAGAACCGTTACGAAGGTGTTCAGATCATCATGATCCTGGGCGACATGCTCTACGAACCCTATCTCACTCCCGCCAAGGAAGTTGCCGAGCATTTCAATCTACCTTACGTCGACTTCTCCAAGGACAAGAGCAAGATTGAGAAGTGCAGCGGAAGCCACCCGACTTATCAGGGCTTCCAGTTCATGGTCAACAAGATTTACGAGACCTGTGCAGATTATCTACCGTAAGAATTATGAAAAAGTACATTATAATGATTGCTGCGGCCGTACTTATGGCCGCCTGCGGTAAGGATTCGGATTCCGGATCCGGATCCGGTAAGCCGTCCGGCAGCGGACACAAGCCCGGGGACGAAGTAACTATTACGGCTACCCTGCCCGTGCTGGAGCAGAGGGACACGAAGGGTACGGTCGAAGCCATGGTCAGCGGAGGGCTCAAACCCTGCTGGTCAAATGACGACCATCTTATAATAGGAGGGGAGACCTTCTCCGTGGAATCTATCAATGGATCCAAGGCCACCCTTAAGGGAAAGTATCCCGAAGGAGACAGTTTCGACATCGTTTACGAGGGCGCCGCTTCCGATTCCTTCGTCCAAAAGGCCAACGGAGACTGCAGCCATATCCGTTACACGGCTACTCTGAAGGGTGTCAACGACTGTTCCGACATAGAGTTTACCCATGCCTGGGCCGGTGTTCACGGCGGAAGCCTTACCCAGTCCGGTTGCCTGTGCCTGGTGCTTAACCTTCCCAATTCCGCTTCCAACATCGCATCCGTTACCTTTGCCAACGGCGAGGAAGAGGGAATGACGCTTTCCTTCGAAAACGGCAGCGTCAGTAAGAATCAGTACGTCGCCTATATCAACTGCGACGAAATCGTCCTGTCGGCCGACAAAAACGTGACGATTACTGTGGAGGCGGTTTCAGGTGAGAAATACCTGATAACCTATACCCCCGGTCCCCAGACCCTGTACACAGGCTATCTGAACTGCATCTTAACATCCCCCACCCTCTGGCTCAGCGAGCTTTCGGGTAAGGGAAGCGAGTCCGATCCTTACATAATCACCAATGCCGACGAATTCAACGGCATGCACTCGACTCTCGTTGCCAATGCCCGTACTTACTACCGCCTTGCCAACGATATCGACGTGTCCGGAATAGTTGACTGGGTTCCCGTGAACCTCAATGCGGATCCTTACGGAATTATGTTCGACGGCGGCAACCACACCATTTCGAACTTCAAGTGCACCAGCTCAGACCGTGCCAGTATGTTCGGAGTGCTGTACGGGGAAGTCAAGGACCTTAACATCGCCAATTCCCAGATCATCACCTCCGGAGATACTCCTTGTGGAACCGTGGCGGCATGGGCCGGTAACGGCGACCAGCAGCCCGGCAAGATAGAGAACGTTCATGTGACTAACGGAAAGGTGTCCAATTCGGGTACCGGTGCATTTATCGGCGGCATAGCCGCACGTGCAAGTTACGGAACCATAGTCAACTGCTCGTTCGACGGTACTGTCGAAAGGACTTCCACGACCGCTTTCACCACCTCTTATTATCCCCTCGGCGGTATAATCGGACACGCCGGAGAGCATGTAGCGTTAAGCAATTGCTCTTCGTCCGGAACCATTACCGCCAAGAGCGGACGAGCGGTGGGCGGCATACTCGGATATTGCATCCTCAATATGGATATAGCCGACTGCAGCAGCTCCATGAACATCACTTCGCGTGACGACGTGGTCGGCGGTATAGCGGGTTATTATGGCAACGGCAACTTCACCGGATGTTCCGCTACGGGCGACATCGAGGTTACTACTGGATATGCCAGCACCATCACCTATGCCTTTATAGGCGGAATGCTCGGAACCACGGTGGGCGACGTCAATATGTCGAACTGCCATTACAGCGGCAACATCACTGCCAACGGAGCAGTCGTGGGCGGCCTCATGGGTCGTTGCGCCACCGATGCCGATGCAGGTGACGGTGCCACGCTGTCGCAGTGCTGGGCATCCGGCAAGATTACTGGCACGTCCCTGTGCCACTATGCGGGAGGCCTTGTTGGTATGTGCAAGAACGGCGGACTTACCATGTCCGACTGCTATGCCATGGTGGATATCGATTCTGCTGGTTACCACACGGGAGGCCTGGTCGGCGATGCCCCTAAGAACTCGACCATAAGGAACTGCTACGCAACTGGTTCCTTGAAGGCTTATTACGCCATCGGCGGTCTTCTCGGCCGTGCCTACGGATTAGGCAATTCCAAGGGCGATCCCTCCACCAACGTCAATTCGACGGTGGAAAACTGCATAGCGTTCAATCCTTCGATCAAGACCACGGCCGCAGCCAAGATCAACGCGACCAAGACTTATAGCGGCGGTGCGATCATTGGCTTCTCGTCGTATCCCAACACGCTGAAGAACTGCTGGCGCAAAGCTTCCTTGGAGTTCGATTATTTCGCTGATTCGGAACTCAACGCCCTTTGCGACCATGCCGACAGTTCTCCTTCGTCACCCCTGACGCAGCCCTGGTCCGGTTATAAGTGGCTCAGCCCTTACCATGGCAAGGCTGCCGCACCGGAAGCTAC
Source organism: uncultured Bacteroidales bacterium (assembly GCA_946187975.1). Taxonomy (GTDB): domain Bacteria; phylum Bacteroidota; class Bacteroidia; order Bacteroidales; family UBA932; genus Cryptobacteroides. The sequence continues at coordinate 16,518 of CAMHTE010000004.1, forward strand.
GGTGTCTTCCATCGCCCAGACGCTGGGATGGTCAAGCACCATCTGGGACTTCAGCGGGGACCTTCCCAAGTTCAAATAGTTTATTTGGAAGATAAAAAGAAGCAGCCGGGCATTTCCGCCCGGCTGCTTTGTTCTTTGTCGACGACCTTTAATCTATAATCAGAAGGGCGTCGCCGTAGGGGCCGAAGCGATAGTCGCTTTCGAGAGCGACGCGGTAGGCCTCCATTACATTCTTGAATCCTCCGAAAGCGGCCTCGCACATCAGCATGGTCGATTCCGGCCTGTGGAAATTGGATACGAATGCATCCGCCACGGCGAAGTCGTACGGGGGGAAGATGAACTTGTTTGTCCACATGTCCGTAGGCTTGACTTCTCCGGAAGTGGTGACATAGCTTTCGAGAGCCCTGGCAACGGTTACTCCGACGGCAAGGACCTTATGTCCGGCCCTGTGGGCGGCATTAATCTTTTCGGCTGCCTCTTCGGAAATAATCATGCGTTCTCCGTCCATGCGGTGCTTCGACAGGTCCTCCACGTCCACGCGGCGGAAGTGCCCTATGCCCATGTGTACGGTTATGAAGGTCTTGTCGATGTCGCTCAGGATCATGCGGTTGAACAGCTCGCGGCTGAAGTGCATGCCGGCGGCGGGGGCAGATACGGCACCCTCGTGGGCGGCAAAGATGGTCTGGAAATTCTCCACATCGTCCTCGTCGGGGTTTTCCTTCACCCATTCGGGCACTGGAGTACGTCCGAGGCCGAAGAGGGCCTTCTTGAACTCGTCGTACGGTCCGTCGTAGAGGAAGCGCAGGGTCCTGCCGCGGGAGGTGGTGTTGTCGATAACCTCGGCCACCATGCTCTCGTCTTCACCGAAGTACAGTTTGTTGCCTATGCGGATCTTGCGGGCCGGCTCAACTATGACGTCCCAGAGCTTCTGCTCGCGGTTGAGTTCCCTCAGAAGGAAAACGGTGATGTCCGCTCCGGTCTTTTCCTTTTTACCGAGAAGCTTGGCGGGGAAGACCTTGGAATCGTTGAGGACGAAGAGGTCGCCCTTTCCGAAGTACTCTATTATCTCTTTGAAAATCCTGTGCTCGATCTGCCCGGTTTTCCTGTGAAGCACCATAAGCTTGCACTCATCCCTCCAGCGGGTGGGTGCGGTTGCCATTTTTTCCTGGGGAAGATCGAAGTTGAATTGTGACAGTTTCATATCAGCCGAATTGAATACTTTTATTATACGGCGGAAACTGCCCGGAAGTTTCACCTGGCCTCGCGAAATACTTCCTGAATCGAAGGGAAAGTGTTTTTAAGGAAAGGAGGAAGGCTCGATTTGGCCACCCAGGCGGCCTTGCTGATGTCTTCCTCGCGCTGCGGGGTAAGGTCCACGGGGTCGGTATAGAGCATGTTGTACCACCAGGTATGCTTGAGATGCCAGATCCCGTCGCGCAGGTAGCAGTGGTCGGTTATGCAGATGAGGTCGCCGGCCTCGAGTTTATCCACTCCGGTTTCTTCCATCACCTCGCGCAGAGCCGTAGTGCGTATGTCCTCGCCGTCCTCCTGATGCCCTTTGGGGAGGTCCCAGAGGCCGTTCCGTTTAATCAGGAGATAGTCTCCGCGGCGGTTGCTCACCAGCCCTCCGGCGGCGTTCACTTCCTTGAACTCGGCGCAGAGGCGGTGGTAAACCTTGTCGGTGTTGCGTGCCGGGATATAGAGGCGGCTGAGTTCCTTCGAGGCTTCGAACATCAGCACGAGGGTGTGGATGTCGATCTTCTCGCCGATGTGGAATTCAACGGCGTTGGGGTCGGCCAGAGCCTGATCCTCGGGCTCGCAGATGATGATGCAGCGTTTCTCGAAATATATCCTGTGCATACAAAAATTGCTATCTTTGCGGTGGCAAAAGTGCAAATTTAACAAAAAACCGTTTATGGCCGCACATTTCGACAGCAAACACGGCACGGTGTCTCGCCCCCGCGAAGAACTCTACATGGCCTTTACCGACCTCCGCAACTTCGTGAACATGCTTCCCGAAGAACGCAAGCAGGGTGTCACGGCCACCTACGACAGCATAAGCGCTACGGTCCAGGGCTTCACGATGGGAGTGAAGGTTACCCGTCGCGAACCTTATTCATATATGGAGCTCCAGGACGACGGCGCGCCCTTCAAGTTCACGGTCGGAATCCATTTCGACGCGGCGTCCGACCCGTTCAAGACCGACTTCCATATCGAGCTTGACGCCGATCTCAATGTAATGATGAAAATGATGCTCGGGAGCAAGCTGAAGGAGGCTCTCGACAAGATAGTTGATTCGCTCGTTGACGTGTCCGAAGGCAGGATGCCCGAAGGATTTCCGGCGGATATGAAGATGTGATTCCGATGGAAGCTAAGGCCGGAACAGCCGTACGGCTCAACCCGTTCAAGGGTTGCGACGGGCCGGAGGGGACTCCGGTCCCGTGGAGTCCGTACGGGCGCATTCTCGCTCAGCGGCCTAACTTTACCCTCGACCCACTTTTCCATGCTGGATGCTACTATGTCCAGGATTCGTCCTCGATGTACGTGGGGCACGTTTTCCGGAAACTGCTAGGCAAGGATATCATCGGTCCGCTCCGGGTGCTGGACCTCTGCGCAGCCCCGGGAGGGAAGACTACGGACCTTGCGGCATCTCTCCGCGAAGCGGTGGGCGAGTCCTTCGAACTGGTTGCAAATGAGGTCATACGGTCCCGCGCTTCGGTGCTCGCGGATAACGTGGGTGTCTGGGGCGACCCGGCCGTGACGGTGACCAGCGTGGATCCTGCCGTAATAGGGAAGAGCATGCGCGGATACTTTGACATCATCGTCGCTGACGTCCCCTGCAGCGGGGAAGGAATGTTCGGGAAGGATCCCCGTGCGAGGCAGGAGTGGAGCCCGCAGGTAGTGGAGCTTTGCGCCGCAAGGCAGAAACGCATACTCGCCGACGTCTGGCCGGCCCTTCGCGAAGGTGGTATCCTCATATATTCCACCTGTACCTATGAAGATGCCGAGAACGACTCCAATCTGGAATGGGCGGCAGACAAGCTCGGAGGGGAGATATTTGCTCCCGAAAACGAGTTCGCTTCTTCCGGAGTGCGTATGACCAGGCACGGAAACTTACTGAAGGAAGGCGAGGTGCCGGGGGGCGGACAATGGGTGGGAGCCCTGAAGAAGACTGCCTCCGAGGAGCCTGACCGCAGGGCGAATATAGCCTCCCTAAGACCTTTTGAGAGCAGAATGCAGATTTTTGATGCTTCGACACCTCGTGTGGAACTGGATTTGCAGCAAGCTTTGCGCTATCTGCACAGGGACTCGCTTTCCCTGTCCGGAGCGCCGCAGGGGCTGCTGGTGGTCTGCTACCGTTCGCATCCCCTTGGATTTGTAAAGAACATCGGCTCGAGGTGTAACAATCTCTACCCCAAGAGCCGCCGTATTATTATGGACATATGAAGAGAGTGCTGACCGTCGTGATATTGATGCTTGCCGCCGTGGTTTCCATGGCGCAGACGGCCGATGCTTTCCGTTCGCAGTGCGAGAGGCAGATGCGTGTGGCCGGGGTGGCCGGTCCGGGAGTGGAGACGGTCCTGGACAAATGGGCGGCGGCATATCCCGACGATCCCGCCATGCTGGAGGCCCGCTTCAATTATTATCTCGCAAAATCGCAATCCGAGAGAGTCCTGCCGCTTGTCGGCAAAAAACGTTTCCTGGGAGAAGAACCTCTCTTTACGCTCAGGGACAGCACGGGCGCACCGGTACCTTATTTCCGCGTTCCCGAATACGACGACTCCCTGTTCCGTATGTCGCAGCAGGCTATCGACAGGGCCATAGCGCTCAAACCGGAGTCCCTGCTTTACCGTTTCGACAGGATATCCGCCCTTACGGCGTACGAGAAGGACAGCCCTGACATGGCCGCGACGGCCGTACTGGACCTTATAGATTATAATTCAAAGGAGCATCCATCCTGGGAGTATGAGGGCGTTCGGGCCAGTGCGGAACAATTCAAGGCCTATATACAACAATATTGCTTCGTCTTCTACCGTACTGGAAGTGCAAACTCCTACGAGGCCTTCCGCATAGTCTCCGAGCGTATGCTCCGCGACGATCCGCGCAACACCAACTTCCTGGACAATCTGGGTTCTTACTGGCAGGTGGCACGCAGGGACGACCGCAAGGCGGCCAAATACTACCGCAAAGCGCTGAAAATAGACCCTGACGACGATGTGGCTAAAAAGAACCTCTCAATTATCGAAAAGAACAAACAATCAAATAAGAAATGAAAAAGATTATTCTGTTTATGATTCCGCTCATGATGCTGGCGGCCTGCGGTGAACCCCGTGAGAAAGTGCCCGCCATCGATCTTGCCAACCTCGACGAGAGCTATGCTCCCGGACAGGATTTCTATCTTTACGCCACCCACGGATGGCAGGTTAACAACCCCCTCAAGCCCGAATTCAGCCGCTTCGGTTCGTTCGACAAGCTCCGCGAAGACAACATCACCCGTCTTAACGACCTCTTTGCGTCCATGACCAGCATGCGCACCAAAAAGGGCTCGGTGGAGCAGAAGATAGTCGACCTCTACAAGCAGGGACTGGATTCGGTGCGCCTCAATGCCGAGGGTGCCGCTCCCATCCAGAAGTATATTGCTGAAATCCAGGCAATTGCAAGCAAGGAAGAACTCGCCGCGCAGCTTGCAAAGATGCAGCTCGAGGGCGAAGGCGGATTCTTCGGCGCGTACGTTGAGGCCGACCTCATGGACAGCGACAGCCAGATCCTCTATATGGGCCAGGGCGGTCTTGGAATAGGCGACCGCGACTACTATGTGAAGGCGGAGAACGCAGCCCTCAAGGAAGGTTACAGAAGTTTCCTCGCCAAGGCTCTCGGTCTCGCTGGCGTACAGGAGGCACAGAAGGTTGCCGACAACACCGTTGCCGTTGAGGATTACCTCGCAGAGAACTCCTGGACGAGGGAGCAGGAAAGGGACTACGTCAAGCTCTACAACCCCATGTCCACCGCGCAGATCATCGAGGCTTTCCCCGGCTTCGACTTCGCCGCATACTTTAATGCAGGAGGCCTGCCCGAGCAGGAAAAGATAATAGTCTGCGAGCCTTCCTTCTTCAAGGCTTTCAGCGACTATGTGGCGTCCGCCGACCTGGAGGTGCTTAAGGATTATCTCCTGGCGCATCTCGTGAGCGGCAGCTGCGGTGCCCTGAGCGACGACTTCTATGCCGCCAGCTTCGAGTTCTTCTCCCGCCAGATGGCAGGTATCCAGGAGCACAAGCCCCGTTGGAAGAGGGCCATGTCCGTTCCCAACGGAGTGCTCGGCGAGGCAGTCGGAAAGATGTACGTGGAGCGTTACTTCCCGGCATCTTCCAAGAAGAGGATGATAAAGCTTGTCTCCCGCCTTCAGGAGGCTCTCGGGGAGCACATAGACGCCCTCGACTGGATGGGTGACAGCACTAAGGTCAAGGCTCACGAAAAGCTCGACAACTTCACCGTCAAGATCGGTTATCCCGACAAATGGAAGGATTACAGCACCCTCGAGGTGGATCCCGATAAGAGCTACTACGAGAACCTGCGCGCTGCAAGCCGCTGGTACGTAGCCGACAACCTTTCCAAGCTCGGCAAGCCTACGGACAAGACCGAGTGGGGCATGACTCCTCAGACCGTGAATGCCTACTACAATCCCACCACCAACGAGATCTGCTTCCCCGCAGCCATACTTCAGCCTCCTTTCTTCAATCCCGATGCCGACGATGCGGTGAACTTCGGTGCAATAGGAGTGGTAATAGGCCATGAGATGAGCCACGGTTTCGACGACCAGGGACGTCTCTTCGACAAGAACGGCAATATGACCAACTGGTGGACCGATGAGGACGACGCTGCTTTCCGCGCCAAGGCGGAAGTACTCAAGGAGCAGTTCAACGCTGTTGAAATCCTTCCCGGAATCCATGCTAACGGAGAGTTCACCCTGGGTGAGAACATTGGCGACCACGGCGGACTCAGCATTGCCTATACCGCGATGGAGAACGCCATCAGGGGCCACAACCCCGGTCTCATCGACGGATTCACCCCCGCCCAGCGTTTCTATCTGGCATATGCCACCGTATGGGCCCAGAACATCACCGACGAGGAGAAGGCCCGCCTTACCAACCTCGACCCTCACTCCCTCGCAGAGAACCGCGTGAACGTGAGTCTGCGCAATTTCGACACCTTCTTCGAGGCCTTCGGCATCAAGGAGGGCGACGCCATGTTCCGTCCCGAAGAGGAAAGGGTGCATATCTGGTAGGATGGGTGCAGGCAGCTTCATAGCTTCCAACCTAAGATTCAAGGGGAAGATGGCCGTCATCCCGACGGCCGTCTCCTTCTTTGCCGTCGTTTTCTCCCTCATGGTAGCCGCCGGCTACCGGGGAGAATTCCGCACCCGCCTCTCCCGCATGACGGGCGACATCCAGCTTGCCTCCCCGCATTCCGGAATGGATATGGCAGGGGAGCCTGTCAGGGTGCGTCCCGAGCTTGTGGAAGGGATTTCTTCCATACGCGGAGTAGCCCGAGTGGAACCCGTGGTGTACCGTGCAGGAATAGTTAGGAACGGAGAACGGATTCAGGGCGTAATGTTCAAGGGAGTGCCTTCGGAAGGGGGCGTTTCCCTGGGAGCCAGCATCCCCTCCGGACTGGCTAAGACGCTGGAGCTCGCCCCGGGCGACGATCTTCCCGGTTATTTCGTAGGGGAGAGGCTGGCGGTCCGTAAGTTCAAGGTCACTGACGTTTACGAGGGAATGACGGGCTCCGGACATCAGATGGTTTTCGTTGGCTTGGACGACCTGCGTCGCGTCAACCTCTGGGACGACGACCAGGCTTCCGCCCTGGAGATTACCCTCGAACCGCGCTATGCCTCCCGCGAGAAGCAGAAGTCCAAGGCTGTGGAAGTGGCAGGCAGGGCGTACTCCCTTGCGGAGGATGACGACGATCCCGTGGTAGCCGTCGCAGCCAGCGACCGTTACTACAATCTCTTCGACTGGCTCGACCTGGTGGACATGAACGTGCTGACCATACTTCTGCTGATGATACTGGTCGCCGGGTTCAATATGGTCTCCGGCCTTCTGATACTGCTTTTCCGCAACATCTCCACCATCGGTACCCTGAAGGCACTTGGCATGAGCGACAGGGGAGTAGCCGGAGTGTTCCTCCGCGTGGCTGCAAAGGGGGTGCTCGCCGGAATGCTGGCTGGCAACGTCCTTGCCATAGCGCTCGGCCTACTGCAGGAACACACTCATTTTATCAGTCTCAACCCCGACAATTATTTCCTCTCCTTCGTGCCGGTGAGCATCGACCTTCCCCAGATACTGGTGGTGGATGCCATCGCCTTCGCGGCCATTATGCTTCTGCTGGTGCTGCCGTCGCTTTTCATAGCGAGGGTGGATCCGGCGGACACCGTGCGGGTGCGCTGACATTTGGGAGACAGATAAAAAAACGGTATCTTTGCATTTTATGCAACTGTTCTCCAAAATAGGTTTCCCCGCCGCCGTGGTTTCGACCGCGCTGGCCCTGACCTTCGCGTTAAGCGATCCTGTGGAGAACGTACGCATTTCCGCCCTCATGGCGGACCCGGTTGAGTTTACCGATACCGTTACCTATCCCGTGGCCGGTTACAAACTTCACCGCAGGGGCAGTTTCGACGAGCAGGCGCTTCCGGACAGCGTTCTGAAGGCGCTTGGCATCGAGATAAAGTTTGACTCGGAAGATACCGTTCCTAAACTGACAGCCCGCGACACCATTCCCGTGCCGGATTCACTGCGTCTGATCGACCCGTTCCGTTACAGGTTCTACGTGGCCCTCCTCGACTCCCTGACTCACAGGATAGTCAGCGATTCGCTGCTCGCGTCGTGGAAGACCCTTCTCGAAGCGGGCGACACCATTCCTGCGAGGGCCGATTCCGCCGACCGTTTCAAACTCGACTCGCTCTACGCGGTCGATTCTACGGCCAGGGCTAGGGCGGCTTTCCTGGCATGGTACAACTCACTCGACAAGGCGGCCCGCAAAAAGTACGATTACGAGCAGAAGGTCATGCGTAAGATGGCGCGCATGGATTCGCTGAAGGCCATCAAAGAGGAGAAGCAGGCGGTCCGGGACAGCATACGGGAGAATGAACCCCGCGTGCTCGCTACCTTCGCGGTGCCCGATTCCATGCACTACAAGCGCATTATCACCTGGACCGTTGACCAGAACTTCCACAACATATCGCCCCGTATTCCCGACACCACCTATAACCACTGGTTCTACGACTACAGGTTCCGGCGCAACTGTGTTAACGCCACCTGGCTGGGAGTTGCCGGATCGCCGCTCGTGCCCTACAACTACTTCGACAGGAAAGGCAGTGACATGCCGGACTTCTATGCCGTGCAGGAGCCGTGGACATATACCCCCTCCACCCTCCCGATGTACAATACCAAGACGCCGTACACCGAGCTGGCTTATTGGGGAACGCTGATTTCGGCCGATGAGAAGGAGGAAGACAACTTGCACATCTTCACTACCCAGAACATCACTCCGGCGCTGAATTTCTCGCTGCTCTACGAACGCTGGGGAGCCGGTGGAATGCTGGTGAACGAGACAACCAAGAACAAGAACTTCGCCTTCGGCTCCAACTACCTCGGCAAGCGTTACCTGATGCACGGAGGGTATATCTACAACATGGTAGCCAGGGGCGAGAACGGAGGACTCAAGGACGTTGCGGACGTCAGGGATACCACTATCGACGCAAGGGAGATGGGGGTTTATCTCACTAATGCCTCGTCCAAGATCAAGAAACATACGTGGTTCCTGGACCAGCAGTACCGTATCCCCCTGACCTTCCTTTCCAAAAAGGAACCGGTCGATACTTTGGGTGAGGAAGATGGGGCCGCTGCCGCCGACAGCCTCTGGATAGACCGCGACGTCACGACCGCATTCATAGGGCACAGTTTCCAGTATTCTACCCTCGGGCGCATGTATACCGACAAGATAGGAACCGGCGAAACGGATGCCAGGAACTTTTACAACAACGTCTTCAATTACAACCCCACGGAGTCTGCCGACACGATGCACGTCACGGAGATCGACAACAAGCTCTTCGTGCGTCTGCAACCTTGGAAGGACGACGCCCTGGTATCCAAACTGGACGTGGGCTTGGGTGACAACATACGCACCTACTTCGACAGCGTAGCCACCGCAACCCGCTGGCGCGAGCACTCGATGTATACTTACGCCGGGGCCAACGGAAGGCTGTCCCGATACGTGTCATGGGACGCCTCGGGGCGTTTCTTCTTCGAGGGATACAGGGCCGGGGATTTCTCCCTCGATGCGAACGCATCGTTCAATCTCTACCCCTTCCGCCGTGCGCGCAACAGCCCCCTGTCGATAAGCGCCCATTTCGGTACATCCCTATCGGAACCGGACCATTACCAGCAGAAGATACGTTCCAACCACTTCAACTGGGACAACAACTTTTCCAAGATATCCACCACCCGCCTCGAAGGCAGCGTGGACATTCCTTACTGGAAGCTGTCGGCCCGTGCCGGCTATGCCCTCCTGGCTGATAACATCTACTACGACACCCTCGGGGTGGTACGCCAGAACGGGACTCCAATGAGCGTGCTATCGGCTTCGGTACGCAAGGAATTCGTCTTCATGGACTTCCTGCACATGGACAACCGCGTCCTGTTCCAGGCATCTTCCAACCAGGAGGTCCTGCCCCTGCCGGCACTCTCGTTCAACGCCCGCTGGTTCATTCAGTTCGTGGTTCAGAGGGACGACGCCCGCCGCAAGGTGCTCGAACTTCAGGCAGGTGCCGATGTGTGGTACAACACTCCCTGGTACTCGCCTGCGTGGAATCCTAACCTCGGCGTCTTCCACAACCAGCAGAAGGTCAAATACAACAACGGTCCTGTCATAGACCTCTTCATAAACGCCCAGTGGAAGCGCGCCTGCATATTCGTTAAGATGGAGAATATCAATATGGGCTGGCCTGCCGACAAGGCCGACTACTTCTCGGCCCATCACTTCATCCGTACGCAGAATGCCATAAAGGTAGGTATGTTCTGGCCCTTCTACATGCAGCCCGGAAAGTCGTCTTCCGGCAACAAGGCATCGTCGTTTGAAGAATGAGCCGTTTCCGCGAACCACACAGCCTCTGCCTGCTTGCACTCACCGCCCTGCTTATCGTCGGGAGCGGAGTGTCGCTGCGTTTGCGTGATACCGCCGTCCTTGCCCATTCGGAGATTGAAAAGCCATGGGACGGCACCTGTGTCGATTATATAATCAGTCCTTACGATTCGCTGATGAAGATTTACGCCGATTCGGTGGGACTGGACTGGAGGCTCGTGTCGGCCGTGGCATACCATGAGTCAGGTTTCGATACCTCCGCCGTATCGCACAGGGGAGCCGCCGGGCTTATGCAGATGATGCCTTCGACTGCCGCAGACCTGGGTATCGATCCTTTCGATCCAGTCCAGAGCGTCCGCGCGGCCACCATATATCTCAGGCAGCTTCACCGCAATTACAGTGGCCTGGCGGCAGATGCCGAAGAGCAGCAGAAATTCATGCTGGCGGCCTACAATGCCGGGACGGGGCGCGTACGCGACTGCATCAACTACGCCCGTTACATGGGCGTGGACCCTTCAGTCTGGGATAACGTGGCAGCCCTCATCCCCGAGATGGATTCGGATGAGGTTGCCCAGCTCGATACGGTAAAGTTCGGCCGCTTCAACGGGGCCGAAACCGTAGCCTATGTTCAGAATGTGATGGACCGCTACGGCAAGTACAAGCGCAGGGCCCGTTGAGGCTTATTCTTCCACTATATATACGTCGTCTCCCGGCTCGGCGAAGAGGAACTTCTCCCGCGCGAGCGCTTCGAGGGTGTCGCGGTTTTCGGTGAGCATACGAATCTGCTGTTCCAGCTCCACGATTTTCTTGTCGTAGAGGCGTAACTGCCTGTGCTGGTGCATTATCGTAATCTCGGCTCCCACCCAGCGCACGATGCTGTCTTTCTTCACGAAGAGGATAACCGCGAAGATAGCTGTTGCGACGATGGCAAGACGCAGGAAAGAACGCTGCTCCCTGCGGTTGCCGTCCTTGCTGCTGTCCCAGATGTCTTTGAAGAATTTTGCCATTGATTTATGCAAAAATAGTTAAATTTGTGAAGATTTAATACTCTGAAAAGAATGAAACCTACATTGCTTGTACTGGCTGCGGGAATGGGCAGCAGATACGGTGGACTCAAACAGATGGACGGCCTCGGCCCGTCCGGCGAAACAATCATAGATTACTCCATTTACGACGCCGTCAAGGCCGGTTTCGGCAAGGTGGTGTATATCGTGAGGGACTATTTCCTCGAGGATATGAAGGCTCACGTGGCTAAGAGGTATTCCCATGTGAAATGCTCTGACGGAAGCCCCCTGGAATTCGTTTTCGTAACTCAGGAACTCAACAAGATACCCGCAGGCTTCACCCTCAACCCGGAGCGCGAGAAGCCCTGGGGCACGGCCCATGCCATACTGATGGCGAAGGACGTCATCCATGAGCCTTTCGCGGTAATCAACGGCGACGATTATTACGGAAAGGAGTCGTTCAAGGTGCTTGGCGACTGGTGCCGGGCGCATGAGCACAGCAAGGGCCGGTACTGCATCGTCGGTTTCGAACTCGATAGGACGCTCTCCGAGTCGGGCAGCGTTTCGCGCGGCATCTGCCACTATACCTCCGACGGCGTCCTCACCGCCATCGAGGAGCACCTTAACATAGCACGCGAGGCTGACGGCAAGGTATACGGCGACAATTCTGTAAACGGCGAAAAACACGTCACGCTGGAAGGCAAGGCCCTGTGTTCCATGAACATGTGGGGTTTTACCCCCGATTATTTCGAAGGGTCTGAAGTCATCTTCCGCACGTTCCTCGAGGCCAATATCAACGAGCTCAAGAAGGAGTTCTATATACCCTATGCCGTCGACTGCATGGTAAAGGATGGCAAGGCAGTGACCGAAGTGCTATCGACACCTTCCCGCTGGTTCGGGGTGACCTACAAGGAAGACCGTCCCGGGGTTGTCGCGAAGTTCGCCGACCTGGTTGCCGCAGGTGTTTACCCTTCACCCCTTTATTGATATGCGCAGAGCCCGCGGTAATTTCAATCTCTTCCGCCGTTACGCCTGGTGCGTTCCTGCGGCGGCCGACGTTTTCATCCTGCTGGCACTGTTGCTCGTAGGCGCCCTGCTCGGAAGCCTGGTGACAATCCTTTTCGCAAAGGCTCTGGGAACAGCTGCATCCATGGAATACGCAACGCTTATAAGCTATCCCATAATGTTCCTGCCGGCCATGATCTGGGCGGCTTCCCGTAGCGGCCGCGCCAGCGCCTCGCACAAGGGTCTGGCCCTCGACAGCGCCAATGTGAAGCCTCTTGGGTGGGTGCTTTGCGTCTTGCTGGTTTCCCTGCTTACCCTGGCGCTGGGAGTTAGCTGCGACCCCATAGGCGGTCTGCTTCCCGATATGCCGGACTTCCTGAAGAATGCGCTGGAAAGCCTGACTGCCGGCAAGTTCTGGGTCAATTTCCTCTGCGTGAGCATCTTCGCTCCCTTTTTTGAGGAATGGCTCTGCCGCGGTATGGTCCTTCGCGGACTTCTCGGCCACAAGATGAACCCCGTCTGGGCGATAGTGCTTTCAGCCGTCTTCTTTGCACTTATCCACCTGAATCCCTGGCAGGCCATTCCGGCCTTTATCCTGGGGCTTTTCTTCGGATATGTTTACTACAGGACGGGCTCCCTCAAACTGACGATGCTCATGCACTTCGTCAATAATACGGCGGCTCTTGTCATAGGCCACATCGAAGCCCTTAAAGACAAGGAAACCTGGATGGACGTGCTGGGACCTTCGTTCTGGTACTGCTTCGTAGGGAGCCTGCTGCTGGTGGCGCTCATTGTCCTTGCGTTCCAACGCATTGCGCCGCTTCGCCCTTCCGGGAGCTGCGACATAGTAGAGCCTCTCTTCGGAGAAGAATAAATCAGTGAATACGCAGTATATCGGCGCCCCGCTCTTCAGCGAGGCGTTCTGCGTATGCGGTGCCTGTCTTGCGGGTAAAGCGTTTGTCGGCCACTCCGACCAGGATGGGACGGCCGAAATGGCGGAATGCGCCAAGGTTTTCGAGCAGTTCCCAGTTCTGCTCCTCAGTCTTTGCAAAGCCGAATCCCGGATCCAGTATCCAGTCCTTGATTCCAAGGCTGCGTGCCTTTTCAGCAAAGGTCTCGAAGTATGCGTCAACTTCGGCCACGACCCCGCGCGGGTAATCGCACATGGCGTCCATGGTCCGGGGATTTCCGCGTTTATGCATCGCCACGTAGGGGAGTCCAAGTCCTGCAACGGTGGATAGCATGTCCGGGTCGTCCTCTCCGGCGGAAATGTCGTTGACTATGAATGGGCCGAGAATCTCGAATGCCCTTTTTACAATCTCGGAACGGGTTGTATCAATTGAGACGGGCGGAGATTCCGCCCTTAACCACTCCAGGACCGGTTCCAGCCGGCGCCATTCCTCTTCGACGCTTACTTCCGCCGCTCCGGGACGGGTCGAGACCGCTCCCAGGTCGATGATGGAGCAGCCCCTGTCAAGGAGCTTCTGCATGCGTTCAGCCGCAGCATCCACGCTCCCGGCACGGCTCTCCGCAAAGAAAGAGTCCGGCGTAAGGTTTACTACTCCCATCAGTATCATACACTGCAAAGATAAGCGAATAATGCTTATATTTGCACATCATGCTCATAGTTCTGGAAGGCCTGGACGGGGCGGGAAAGTCCACCCAGGTCCGCAAAATGAAGGAATACCTCGCGCAGAAGTGTGCAGGTCTCGAATACATACATTTCCCCCGTTATGAGGCTCCCGTTTACGGCGGACTAATCAGCCGTTTCCTGAGGGGAGAGTTCGGTGCCATCGACTCGGTCCATCCGCAGCTGGTGGCCCTGCTTTTCGCGGAAGACAGACATGGGGCTGCGGGGACGATTCGCGAGGCCCTGGACAAGGGGAGCACGGTGCTTCTCGACCGCTACGTTTATTCCAACATAGCCTACCAGTGTGCGAAACTTCCCAATCCGGATGAGGCGGAGGCCCTGAGGGAATGGATTTTGAACACCGAGTTCGGCGAATTCGGCGAGCCGCGTCCGGACCTTAATATCTTCCTGGATGTACCAATAGGTTTCGTAGAACACAGCCTTACCGCCGCCCGCAAGGGAAGCGACCGTGCCTATCTGCACGACTCCCAGGATATTCACGAGCAGGATATCAACTTCCAGAAACGTGTGCGTGCGATGTATTTGCGTCAGGCGGAAGTGGATCCTGCCCTTGTAGTTGTGGATTGCTCCGCTCCCGACGGCAGCATGCTGCCTCCGGACGACATCTTCCTCAAGTTAAAAGCAGTGGTTGATGAACGGCTTTAAGCGCATATGCTCGGCCGCCCTCGGGCTGGTTCTGTTCCTGGCCGGACTCCTTAAACTGATGGATCCCGTCGGGGCGGGCCTGATAGCCGATGAGTATCTGCGGTTCTTCCGTCTGGGCTTCCTGCGCTTCGCCGCTCCCGTGCTTGGAAGCCTCATGGCATATATCGAGTGTGCCGCCGGAGCCGCCCTCATTACGGGGGTTTGGCGCAGGGTCACCTGTATCTTTACCGGAATCCTGCTTGGCTTCTTTACGCTGGTAACGCTGGTGCTGCTTATATTCAACCCTCCCATGGACTGCGGTTGTTTCGGTGAGGCGGTGCATCTGTCGCACGGTGCCAGTTTTATAAAGAACCTTGTCCTCGCCCTCATCTGGTTTGCCGCATTCGCGCCTTTCCGAGAGTTCGGAACGCCCCAGCGCAGCCGCTACGTATCCTTTACGCTGGCACTGATATCTTCGGCGCTATTCCTGCTTTATTCGGCATTGACGATTCCTCTGGTGGACTTCGCTTCCTTCAAGCCAGGTACCTTCCTTGCCGGAGCCATCGATGACGGGGAAAGCTTCGAAGACCAGCCCCTGCTTCCTTTCATCGACGCCCGCGGAGATTATGCCGACAGTCTGGCCCTGAGCGGCAAGGCAATAATAGTTTCGGCATACAACAGCCTCAACGGCGGGGGAGAGCGCCGTACGGCCGCCTTCCTCGATGCAGCCGCCGCGGAGGGATTTACGCCTCTCTTCATAGCCTCCGGCACTCCCTCGTCTCTCGCTGAGAAGCTTTCCGTGCCTACGCTTCTCCCGTACTGCTATTCGGGCGACAGGCGCATGCTTATGACCCTCAACCGTTCCAACGGGGGAGCCACTCTTGTGTGCGACGGTCAGATCATTGCCAAATGGCCGGCTTCGCGTCTTCCGGATTCGGAGAAACTCAGGCAGCTGGGTACAAAAGACCCTGTCGGGGTTATGCACGAGGCAAAAAACCGGGACAGGGTGCGTTTGCAGGGTTTTCTGATTTACGTACTGGCCGTAATGTTCTTCATCTAAAGGATGGTCACCTGGTAAGGCATGCGGGCGATTACCTGAGGCTTTGCCAGTTCGGAGATCTGTGCCTTCACGTATTCGTCCGGTTCCAGTTTCTGTCCTAAGGTTACCAAAATGCTCTCCATCTCGGTAAGAGGCTTGGGGTATTCCGCAATCTGCCAGTTGGCAAGATCGGCATCGCCGCCGGCCGCCGCTGCCCATGAAATGGCATCCTCGAGTGTTCCGAGTTCGTCCACGAGACCTATATTCAGTGCGTCTGCACCGGTCCATACGCGTCCCTGGCCGATTTCGTCAACATAAGCCTTATCCAGCGAACGTCCTTCGGCAACAATCGAGGTGAACTTGTCGTAGGTGTTCTCGATGCAGCGGAGCATATAGTTGTATTCGGCTGCGTCGAACGGGCGCATTACGCCCCACATGTCGCCGTGTTTGTTGGACATGGCAGTGTAAACACCTACATGCAGCACATCCTTCGCAGTGCGGCTGAAGTCGGGAATCATACCGAACACGCCGATAGAGCCGGTGAGCGTGGTGGGGCAGCTGAAGATTTTGTCGCAGTTGTGGGAAATCCAGTATCCTCCGGAAGCGGCATAATCGCCGTAGGAGGCAGCCAGAGGCTTTACTTCGGACAGAAGGTCGAGTTCGTGCTTGATCTTGTCGGAAGCCATCGAGCTGCCGCCGGGAGAGTTCACGCGCAGCACCACGGCCTTGACGGTCGAGTCGGAGCGCACCTTGTCGATAATCGAGGCAAAGCGGTCTCCCGCGATGTTCTGGATATCCTTTCCGTCAACTATGTTGCCTTCTGCGTAGATTACCGCTATCTTCTTGTGAGCACGGAAATTGGGCAGGACCTTGGCGTCTGCATAAGCGTCGAAGGGGATGAACTTCACATCCTTGAAGCGGTCAACAACCGCAAGATCGGCGAGTTTCTCCTTAAGTTCGCTGCGGTTGAGCACGCCGTCCACCAGGCCCTTCTGAAGGAGGTCCTGAGGCAGGCAGAGTTCGAGTCCGTCGACCATTGCGTTAAGCTCGGCTACTGAAATGCCGCGGCTTTCGGCGATCTCGGCCGAAATGCTCTCCCACATCGATTTGACCATGCGCTCGTACTGCTCCTTGTTCTCGGCGCTGGGGGTGTTGCGCACGAACATCTCGCCCGCGGATTTGTATTTGCCATGGCGAATGAGCTGGACGTTCACTCCAAGACGATCGAGAAGGTCCTTGAAGTACATGGTCTGGGCCGAAACGCCGTTTATGGTAACGGTTACGCCATCGTAGGAGGTTACATAAACCTTGTCAGCCACCGATGCCAGGTAGTACGAGGCCGTGCTTGGGGATTCGGTATATGCCACGACGGCCTTGCCTTCCTTGCGGAAGTCGGCGAGAGCCTTGCGCAGTTCCTGGAGATGGGAGATGCTGGTGGTATTGCCGTCGACACGGAGGAAGATGAACTTGACTCCGGGATCGGCTGCCGCTGCATGTATGGCCTGCACGGCCTTGTAAAGACCTATCTGCACTATGTCCTTGCCTTGGATGGAAGCCATGGGATTTGCAGGATTGCTCTGTTCCGTAATAGCGATAGCTGACATGTCGAGAGCCAGGACTCCGCTCTTTGGGATGACGGTTCCCTTGCCTCCCGACGCAGCTCCCGCAATGGATATGAGAATGATGAATCCGAGGACCCACATCAGCAGGATGCCGCACATTACGGCAAGCACCATTTTGAAAAACTTCTTCATTTTCCGATTATTTTTTGCATTTGTGCAAATATAGGAATAAAGTGCTATATTTGCCCATACACGATAACAATCATATTTTATTATGGACAATCAGAATAAATACTCCGGTACCCAGACCGAAAAGAACCTGCAGGCCGCTTTCGCTGGGGAATCCCAGGCCCGCAACAAGTACACTTACTTCGCCTCCAAGGCCAAGAAGGAAGGGTACGAACAGATAGCCGCCATTTTCCTCGAGACAGCCGACAACGAGAAGGAGCATGCCAAACTGTGGCTTAAGGAGCTTGAAGGCATAGGGGACACCCCCGCCAACCTCGCCGCCGCAGCCGAAGGCGAAAACTTCGAATGGACCGATATGTACGAGGGCTTCGCCAAGACCGCCGAAGCTGAAGGCTTCAAGGCCCTCGCCGCCAAGTTCCGCATGGTAGGCGCCATCGAAAAGCGTCACGAGGAGCGCTATCGCGCCCTGCTCAAGAACATCGAGACCGCTCAGGTCTTTGCAAAGTCCGAGGTTAAGGTTTGGGAATGCCGTAACTGCGGCCACATTGTGGTTGGTACCAAGGCTCCCGAACTCTGCCCCGTATGTGCCCATCCCAAGGCATATTTCGAAGTTCACAAAGAAAACTACTAGTTTAAAACCACATTATTATGGGAATTCTTCTCACCCTGCTCTTCGGAGCCATCGCAGGCTGGCTTGCCGGTTTCTTTGTCAATAAGGACAAGTGCGGCCTCCTCTGGAACATCATCATCGGCCTTATCGGCGGTTTCGTCGGTGGCTGGCTTCTCGGTCTTATCGGTGCAACCGGTTCCTTCTGGTCTCACTGGTATGGACAGATAATCAGTGCCGTCATCGGTGCTGTCGTTCTTCTCTGGATCTGGAATAAGATTAAGAAGTAATCCTTCGTATGAGAAG
Source organism: uncultured Bacteroidales bacterium (assembly GCA_946187975.1). GTDB lineage: Bacteria > Bacteroidota > Bacteroidia > Bacteroidales > UBA932 > Cryptobacteroides. The sequence continues at coordinate 34,642 of CAMHTE010000004.1, forward strand.
GTTTCATTTTATTGCCGCGCTGCTTCTGCTCGCGGCTGTGTCGGTATCCTGTAAGAAGGATGACGATGGGATCCCCACCAGCGAGGCCAATGCCGCAAAGGGGGACCAGACAAGCATGATAGGTTATACTGCAAACGGGCAGGTTACCGAAGGGTCGGCCTTCATGTACAAGAGGGGCCAGACATTGTACTTCCTCCTTTGCGAGGGAGAGGCTCGCTCCTGGAGCAAAGCTTATGAACGTCCTCATCTCGAAATCCACATCTGGGAATCTTATGTCGTCGAGGATTTGAACAAGCTGATGAACGCTACCGCATATGCCATCGACATCACCTCCAAAGAGAAGAAGGTATATGTCTGCTGGGTTCCCGGTAACGGAGAACGCTTTTTCGACGTGAACAACTATGCCGTCGCAACCGGTAACTACAAGTTCGACAGCGGCAGCGTGCTGGTTTCCAAAACGATGGGAATGTATACGATATCGTTCTCCGGAAGTTGCACTGACGGGAAAACGTTTTTTGGTCCCAGTTGGGTGTACACCGGAGCGTTCGCAAATCGTTAAGCGCCTATGAAAAAGAGTGTTTTAACCATCCTGCTTGCTCTGTGCACGGTTCTGGCCTTTGCCCAGCCGGATTTCAGCAATCTGAAGTATGGTCTTCGCGGCGGAATTGGAATCGGCTCTGTCGATACCCATCACGATGGCGACCTGAACACCATGGGCGGCTTTGCCTATTCGCTGGGCGTTATAGCCGAAATGCCTGTGTGGAAGGCTGTAAGGCTGACCGCCGAAGTGAATTTTGAGCGCTCGTCGATTTCCGATGAGTCCAAGACGATGCATATGGAAGGAACTGGGCTTGCCGGTGCGACTATTTTCACTAAGACTAAAACCAAGTTCCCTATCACCTACATCCATATTCCTGTTCTTGCCAGGTTGTGCTTTGCAAAGGATATCTTTTACGTTGAGGCCGGCCCTCAGCTCGGTATCCTGGCGGGAAAGGTTGAGACCCATACCGAAGCCGAGGTGACGACAAAGCCCAATGCCGGCGGTAGTTCCACCGCTACCAAAATAACCGATTCCGACGACACCGACCACTTCTCAAAGGGTCAGTTCGCCCTGGCTCTCGGATGGGGATTCAATTTCGGACATTATTCCGCCGGAATACGCTTCGGGATAGGTATCGGTGACATCCAGGCGAAGGATTATGCGATAGACGGCTACCGTGTCAACCATACCGACTTCCAGGTAGGCCTCCGCTACTGGTTCTAGGATCCGGGTACATACCAACAGAAAAAGCCGCGATTTTCGCGGCTTTTTCGTTTGCTCCCCTTCTAGGACTTGAACCTAGGACCCCCTGATTAACAGTCAGGTGCTCTAACCAACTGAGCTAAAGAGGAAAATTGTGGACGCAAAGGTACTACAAAAAGTTTATTGTGCAAAAAATTTTTTTCATTTTTTCTTATCTTTGTAAACCTGTAAACACAAAAAGATGGATATAGCGCTGTTGTCCAAAATGGTACGGGAGCTTATCCTCGACCACGACGAAGTCGGTCTGCCCGGACTCGGAACCCTCGTGGCTGAGATGGTGCCCGCGGCTTTCTCCGACAGGGGCTATACCATCAATCCTCCGTACAGGCGCGTGGCCTTCATCCCGGGTCAGGTGGAAGACGACTCCCTCGTGCGGCTTTATGCCGGAAGTCTTGGTATCAGCCTGGAGCAGGCGGATGCCGTGATTAGACGCTTCGTGGGTGAGCTCAAGGCCCGTCTGATGGAAGAAAAGACGCTTGTCTTCCCCGGTCTCGGCCGTCTCCGCTCCACCAGGCAGAATCACCTGTTTTTCATAAGCGACGAAGACCTCGACATTTATCCAGATGGCTTCGGCCTTCCGGCAGTTTCGCTTAAGAATCATCCAGTCCAGCAGGAGGAACTTCATGCGGCGGTGCAGGAGCTTGCGAGCATAGTGGAGGGTGAGGCGGAGGTCCCGACCTCGGTAGAAACGCCGCTGGTCGAAGAGTCCCCGGACCAGACGCAGGCATACGAGGCGGAAGAGATACCGCTTATAGAAGAAGCCGTAGAAGCCGTTGAGCCCGAACAGTCCGAGCAGCGCGAACCCGAAGTGCCGACCGAAACACCGGCTGAAGTACCCGCGGAGGAGCTGTCTCCAGTCGCTCCCGAGGCAGTTCCCGAGGCGGCACCAAAAGCACTCCGCAAGCGTTCCCGCTGGTGGATTGCCCCGGTGGTTATCATCGTCCTGGCTGGTGTGGCCCTCGCAGCCTTCGTGGTGCTGGCCCATGCCGCTCCGGACTTCATCGACACCATCCTTTATACTCCCGAAGAACTCAGCATAATTAATTATTGAGTCGTATGTTCGAGCTCATCTATCCCGAAGTCCCGGCACCTCTAGTAGCCATAAAATCCGTTCCGCGGAAGGCCGAGGTCCTGCCAGTAGTGGACACCAGCGGGATAGTGATCGGACGGACCGTGCGGAGCGTGTGCCACGACGGATCCCGCCTCCTTCATCCGGTGGTTCATCTTCATATAATCAGCCGTTCAGGCTGCATCTATCTTCAGAAAAGAGCTGCTTCCAAGGATCTCTACCCGGGATTCTGGGATACTGCCGTGGGTGGACACGTGGGTTATGGCGAGACCTTCGGGGAGGCTCTCTACCGTGAGGCCTCGGAGGAACTCGGCCTGATTGACTTCAATCCGGTGAATATCGATTCGTACGTTTATTCCAACGACCACGAGCAGGAGCTGATAAGCGTCTATGCCACAATTACCGACAGGGAGATAAACCCCGATAACGAAGAAGTCGAGGACGGGCGCTACTGGAAAATCGAGGAAGTTGAAGCCTCGCTGGGTAAGGGTCTGCTCACCCCTCAGTTCGAACAGGAATTCATCCGCCTGAAAGACAGGCTCCTTGCATTGTTGTAGAATGGCGGATATCAGGAAATTCGTTAAGGATCAGTTGTCCGTATGGCCTCTTGCGGCGGCCAATTTCCGCTCGCTCAAGAGTGCGGAATACAGGGAGTTCGACGTGGGCGGCCTGACCGTAAAGGTGCAGCTGAATCCCTGCCGCATCATTTCTTCCACGGCTGAGGTCGATCCGGCCAGCATTGCGGCACGCCCCTGTTTCCTTTGCGCCGAAAACCGGCCCAAGGAACAGTTCCACATCAAGTACGAGGGCAAAAAGAACCGTGAGTACAACATACAGGTCAATCCTTACCCGGTTTTCCGCGACCATCTGGTTGTGGTGCGCGACACGCATCTTCCGCAGACTATCTGGCATCACTTCCCGGATATGCTCCTGTTCACGAAGATGTATCAGGACTTTACGGTGTTCTACAACGGTCCGTTCAGCGGTGCCTCGGCGCCCGACCACCTGCACTTCCAGGCCTGCCCCAGAGGTCTGCTTCCGCTCGAACTGGCTGCAGATGCTGCCCTGGATAAAGCAACTGACGAACTTGAGCGTGTGCAGGACGCGAGCCTTTACCAGTTCCACGTCTTCACCCGTGGGGTTTACATACTCAAGGGCACCACTCAGAAATCGATGGCCAAACTCTTCTACCGCCTGCTGGAATGTTCGCCGCGCAGGGAAGGGGAGGGTGAGCCTCGCTTCAACCTTTATTCCTGGTACAAGAACGGGGAGTTCCGTACAGCCGTGGTTCTGCGTTCGAACCTGCGCTCGCACCACTATACGGCGATAGGCAAGGAGCATCTGACCATGAGCCCCGGAGCGGCGGATATGGCCGGTTTCTTCATCGCCCCGAGGGAGGAGGAATTCCGTAAGATAACCCGCGAACAGCTTTCCCGAATGGTCGAGGAGGTTTCCGTCAGCGAGGAGGACGAGGCCCTTGTGCGTTGGCGTCTCACCCGCACCCAGCCCAAGATAGACGTGGGCATAATGGCGGCATCAGAGATTGAATTCGAGATTATCTCCGACGGTGCCGGCCCTCAGCGTGTGAGCTGGTGCGACGGCAAAATCAACTACAACGGCATGCTCTATGATGAGCTGACCTTCGATGCTGTAACCCGTTCCACGCTCTTCTCTGAACCCACTTTCATCCTCCACGACATGCCCATAGGGATAGATTTCCACTGGCAGCAGAAAATTACCAGGCGCTTCGCCGGACGTCTCCGCTTCATAGTGGAAGGAGACAAGATACGTGCTGTCAACCGTATAGGACTGGAGGATTATCTGTTGAGCGTAATCTCGTCGGAGATGCGCGCGGATGCTCCGCTGGAATTCCTGAAAGCGCACGCCGTTATTTCGAGGAGCTGGGTGATGAGCAATCTCCGCACCCACGACCGTTTCGATGTATGCGCGGACGATCACTGCCAGCGTTATCAGGGCCTGGACCTTGCCGTGGGGCAGAACGTCCGGGATGCCGTGGACCGTACCTGGGGCAGCGTGCTGACTTACGACGGAAGCATCTGCGACGCCCGGTATTCCAAATGCTGCGGCGGGAAGACGGAATTATTCAGCACCTGCTGGGAAGACCGCGACTATCCTTATCTTCAGTCGGTTCCGGACGCTCCGGAGGGAGGGGAGCCGTACTGCTCGACCGCAGACGAGGGGATTCTCGGCAAGGCCCTCAATAGTTATGACCTCAAGACCAAGGACTTCTACCGCTGGGAAGAACGTATCGGCCGTTCCGAATTGAGCGAACTTGTCCGTCGCCGCACCGGTATCGACTTCGGTACTATCGAGTCGCTGGAAGCGGTGGAAAGGGGCCCTTCCGGTCGCATCAAATATCTGAAAATCAAAGGTTCCAAGGCGGAGAAGACCATAGGTAAAGAACTTGCCGTCCGCCGTGCCCTGAGCGAGAGCCATCTCAAGAGTTCTGCCTTTGAGATCGAATGGAAGGGGGACACCTGCATACTTCGCGGAAAAGGATGGGGTCACGGTGTCGGTCTCTGCCAGATAGGTGCCGCCGTCATGGCGGAGAAAGGCTTCAGCTGCGCTGAAATCCTTGCCCATTATTATCCCGGAACCAAACTGGAGGCGCTTGCCGATGAAAGCTGAGCGTACTCCATGGTTGTGGGTGCCTACCCTCTACTTTGCGGAAGGCATTCCTTACTTCATCGTTAACGTCATATCGGTAACGATGTTCAAACGGCTCGGCATGTCCAATGCAGACCTTGCGATGTACACCAGCCTTCTCTACCTGCCATGGGTTATCAAGCCCCTGTGGAGTCCCATGGTGGACGTTGTACGCACCAAACGCTGGTGGATAATAGCCATGCAGGCACTGCTGGTGGTGTGTTTCGGTCTGCTGGCCACATCGCTTCCGCGTAGGACCGGGGAGCCTATGCCGGCTTTTGTGTGGCCACTCGTGCTCTTCTATATTTCGGCCATGCTGTCGGCCACTCACGACATTGCCGCAGACGGTTATTACATGCTGGCCCTCGACGCCCACAGGCAGAGCCTTTTCGTCGGAATACGCAGTACATTCTACCGTATCTCTTCCGTCTTCGGACAGGGGGTGATAGTGGTGGTGGCCGGGCTCCTTGAACTCCGGTTCGGCGATATTCCGAAAGCCTGGACCATAACGATGCTCATGGCATCCGCCCTGCTGTGCCTTATGGTCGTGTGGCATGCGGCGGTTCTTCCCAAAGTGGAGAAGGCCTCCCCGGAGGCCGGGACAAAACGCAGCGTGGGAGCTGCGTTCGGAAGTTTCTTCCGGAAGGACGGCATATGGTTGGCCCTTGTGTTCATGCTGCTTTTCCGTCTGCCGGAGGCGCTTTCCGTGAAGATGCTGACGCCTTTCCTGCTGGACGGAAGGGAACTTGGCGGGCTGGGTCTTACGACCACACAGTCCGGACTTGTTTACGGGACTGTGGGTGTCATCGCACTTACCATAGGAGGGATAATAGGAGGAATATTCTCCGCAAAGGTCGGTCTTCGCAAGTCGCTCTGGCCCATGGCATTGAGCCTTGCCCTGCCCTGTGCGGTGTATCTTTACATGGCCGCGTTCCAACCGGAGAACATAGCGGTGGTTTACGCCTGCGTGGCCATCGACCAGTTCGGCTATGGCTTCGGTTTCACGGCTTACATGCTATATATGATTTATTTCTCGGAAGGGGAGTACAAAACCTCGCATTACGCCATCTGCACTGCCTTCATGGCCCTCAGCATGATGCTTCCCGGCTTCTTTGCCGGCATGATCCAGGAGGCTCTGGGCTATACTGGATTCTTTGTGCTTGTGATGGTCTGCTGCCTGGCAACCGTAGCCGTTACGGCCCTGCTTCCTTCACGTATTAACCCGTCTTTCGGTAAAAAGTAGTAAAATTACGGCACGGAATGTGCTATTGTTGCATCTGATAACAAAGAACAAGTTGAACTAAAACTAATGAGCATTATGAAAGCATTCCTCAAATATGCGATGACCGCCGCGGCAGTCGTGGCGCTCGCACTGACCCCGTGTAGCATAAATGCCCAGACCCGCAGCGGCGGAAGCAGCCGCTCCAATTCGACGTCGACGAGCCGATCCTCGTCGTCATCTTCTTCGAGCAGGGCTTCTTCGTCCTCGTCGAGCAGATCGTCCTCGACGGCCACCCGTTCGTCTTCGTCGACGAGGTCTTCCTCTTCGTCAACCCGTTCGGGAGGCAGTTCCGTCACGAGGTCCTCTTCCAGCTCCAGCAGATCTTCTGCGAGCAAATCATCTGCCAGCAAGTCTTCGCCGCAGTCCCAGTCGCCTTCGAGGGCCCAGGGAGGTACGGTGAGCCGTTCCGGCGGAAGTTCTAAGAGCGCCGGCACCAGGAGCAGCAGTTCTTCTACTGCTTCGAAGAATGTCAAACCTGCCGACAAGCCCGCCAATAAGCCTGCAGCCGACAAACCTGCAAGCCGCAACAAAGGCAGCAATGTCAGTAGTCATGGAACGGGCGGAAACCGCGGATACAACACCGGTAACAGCTACAGCCGCCAGACCGCCGGAGCTCCCGGCCAGGTGCGCTTCGATAAGCACGGCCACAGGGTTGCTCCCAAGCACCGTCCTGCGATGGCTTACGACCGTCCCGGTCATTTCTACAGCCGCACTCCTCACTACTACGGTTACAGGGTGACATGGCTTCCCCGTTATGACCGTTACCGTTACTGGGGCCGCGACTACTACTATTACAATGGCATATACTATCGTTTCCTCAACGATATCTACTATGTGACCCGTCCTCCTTACGGTATCCTGTTCAACAGGGCCCTGTACGAGCTGGAACTCGACGTGCTGCACTTTGCTTACTACAACAATGTGTATCGTACTTACAATACCGTTAACAGCAACTACGCGACCATCAACGAGCAGAACCGCATAATAGCGGAGAACAACGCCACCATAGCCTCCCAGAACGCAACTATCGCTGCGCAGAACGCTGCAATAGCCCAGAACGCTGCAACTCAGTCGGCACAGGCATCTGCAGCCGCCAAGAGTCCTGAGGTGGATATGAACACGCTCAAGTCCTATGCGTCGTACCAGCTTGCCACCAAACTCGGACTCGTTCAGAGTTTCGCTGCCAACGGGCAGGAGTATTACTACGATGACGGAGTGTTCTTTGTAGCTAGTGACGACGGGCAGTACAAAGTTATAGTGCCTCCTGCCGGAGCCCTTATCAAGGCCCTGCCCGAAGACTACGAGACCGTTACCCTTGCCGACGGCAACGAGTACTACAAGGTGGACGATACCATCTATAGGATGAGCGTCTCCGACGGAGTTCCTTACTTCGAAGTAATAGGACAGCTTCCGGAATAATCCGTAACCTGTCCTGTCGGACCTCTCAACCCCCTGCACCCCCTTGCAGGGGGATTTTTTCGGCCCGGACATGCCTTCTGACGGAGGCCGCCCGATTAAACAGAAATAATCAACGAATAAAGACTGAATATAGTGGCTAAGTTTATCAAAGAACCTGCACGTGAGATACCCGTAAGGGCGGAAGTGGATGTGCTCGTGGTGGGAGGAGGTCCTGCCGGACTCATGGCTGCGCAGTCGGCTGCGCTGGTGCCCGGAACGAGCGTGATGCTGATAGAAAACCGTGGTTCGCTGGGCGGCAACATGACCCAGGGCCTGCCGTTGCTGGGTTTTCTCGGCCGCAAGGGCAACGAGGTCATCAAGGGCCTGCCGTTAAAGTTCGTGGAGCGTCTGCGTGAGAGGGGACAGGCTACGCACCACCGTGCCTGCCCGTTGCATGTGAGCCTTACGATGATTGATCCCGAAGGCACGAAGCTTCTCGCCTGGGAAATCATGGAGGAGTGCGGCGTGAAGGTGCTGATGTACGTGATGTTCGTGGACGCTATAGTCGAGGATGGCAAGATAAAAGGGGTTATAATTGAGTCCAAGAAGGGCCGTGAGGCGATTCTCGCGAAGACTGTCATCGACTGCACCGGCGACGGTGACGTGGCATTCCGTGCAGGGGTTCCTATGGCCTACGGCAACGAAAAGGGCATAGCCCAGCCTCCTACCCTGATGTTCTCCATGCGCGGCGTGGACTCCCGAAAGCTCCGCGATGCCGTGGCCGACCATCCTGAGATTTACGACATCGACTTCATACCTAACGAGTTCTTCCGCTCTGACGACAACTGCACAATGGTTGGATTCCGCAACCAGATCAAGCAGGCCCGCGAGGCTGGTTACAAACTGCCGGTTGAACGTACCATATTCATGACCGGCATGGCGCCCGACGAGTGGTGGGTGAATATGTCCCGCGTGAATGGCATAGACGCGACCGACCCCGAGCAGTATACCCGCGGTGAAGAGGTGTGCATAAAGCAAAACGCGGAGATCGTACGCTATCTCAAGGCATATATCCCCGGCTTCGAGAACGCCTACATGGACCGCGTGGCTCCATTCATGGGCATACGCGAAACACGCCGCATAATAGGAGAATACGTACTTACGGAGCAGGATATCTTCGACTGCGCCCGCTTCCCGGATGCCATCGGTGTTGCCGCGTATCCTGTCGATCTGCACCATCCCGTCGGAGGTGACTGTACGCTGATGTGGTGCCCCGACTGCTACGATATTCCGTACCGCAGTCTCGTGCCGCAAAAGGTGGATGGCCTGCTGTGCGCCGGCCGTAACATATCGGCGACGCATCTCGCGCTGGCGTCCGTGCGTGTCATGGGCCCTGCGATGTGCCTCGGCGAGGCTGCGGGCAAGGCGGCGGCTCTTTCTGTGAAAGCGGGCGTAGAGCCCCGTGCACTGGACGTGGCTAAACTTCAGGATGCCCTGCGCGCGGAAGGAGTATATTTCCGCGATTAGAGTATTTCCTTATATGTTCTTTGGAGGGCGCTTGGATCGCCTGAAGAGATAAGTTCCACACCGGGATGTTCATCGGACATCCCGATGTTTTTTTCTGCCATTACCTGCAGAAGCCTTGCCGCTACGGCGGGGGCAGGGTCGATGAATTCCACTTCAGGATGTCCAAGGTCTGAGGCTACTTTCTGAAGGACCGGGAGGAGGAAGGGATAATGAGTGCATCCGAGCACTATGCGGTCTGCACCCTGCTGCAGGAGGGGGGCGAGGCTGGCACTCACGGTCTTTTCGGCTTCCGGGCCTTCAAGATGGCCGCTCTCAACGAGCTCCACGAATCCGCGGCCCACCTGTTCCTCTATCCGTACGTCGGTGGCGAAGCGGTCCTTGATGTCGAGGTATTTGCTCCCTTTCAGGGTTCCTGCCGTTGCGAGTACGCCTATGACTCCGGTTATGGTGCCGAGGGCGGCTGGTTTAACCGCCGGTTCCATGCCTATGAAGGGGATGTCGTACTCTTGCCTCAGCATCGCGATGGCAGCGGATGTGGCGGTGTTACATGCAAGGACCATCACCTGAACTCCTCTTTTCAGGAAGAAGTCTGTGATGAAGCGGAGACGCTCCTGTATGAATTCCGGACTTTTCTCGCCGTAAGGACAGTTGGCGTTGTCTGAATAATAGATGAACCGGCCCTGCGGAAGGACTTTGCGGATCTCCCTGAAAACAGAGAGACCGCCTACGCCAGAATCCATAATGCCGATCGAAGCCATCAGATGCAAAAATACAAAAAACATCGCTATCTTTGTATCTGCCGTGAAAGATTGCCAGGTAAGTGCCGTAATAGTATGCATGGACAGGCCGGAAACCCTTTATCCGTGCCTGGAGAGTATTTTGCATCAGAACGTTACGCCCATAGACATATGGGTGGTCGCCTATATGTTCTCGGCTGAACACCTTGCGGCCCTCCGGAAGGATTACCCTTCCATCCATATAGTGGAGAGCAATGAGCGCCGCGGTTTCGCCGCAAACAATAACCTGGCGTTGAAGCAGATAAACACCGAATACGTGTTCGTTGTGAACGACGACACCGACCAGTACATGCCCGTGGTGGATTTACTGCTGGAAGACATGCGGCATCTGCCCTCAAACGTAGCGGCCGTGTCGCCAATGATAGTATTTGCGGACGGTAATGTGCAGACATGCGGCCGTGCGCCCTGGACGGCATGGCGGTGGATGAAGCATTATCTCCATTTCGGGGATGAGACGCGACGTACTAAGTGGACGATGCAGCCGGGGCTCTTCCGGACTTGGACCCTGAACGGTGCCTGCTTCCTTGCAAGGACCGACGCCTTCCGTGCGGCGGGGTGGTTCGACGAAACCTATGTATTCACCCCGGAAGACATAGCCCTCGGTCATACTTTCAACGACATGGGCATGGAAGTCTATGCCGATGCGGATGTGGTAATCACGCATTATGCCGGAAGCACAGTTTCGAATATGGAACCTGTTATAAAGCCGATACGGATAGCCGGTTCGCTGATTTTCTATTCCCGCGGGTCCCGGATCAGGAAGACGCTGCTGGCATGTTTCGCCTGGAGCGTTGAGGCTGCGCGTTATGCGAAATACACCGTGCTCGGATGCCACAGCGACCGCGACCGTATTATGAAGGAAACCGCACGCAACGTAATGAAGGCGGTCTCCTCCGGCAAGACGCCAATAGAGCTGTTCAAATGAAGATCCTGGCCATAATAGTGACTTACAACGGGATGCGGTGGATAGATCGCTGCCTCGGCAGCGTATATGCATCGGAATGCCCGCTGGACGCTTTTGTGGCGGATAACGATTCTTCGGACGGAACTGCCGGCTACGTGGAGGAGCATTTCCCCAAGGCGGTGCTGGTCCGGAACGCTTCCAACCTCGGATTCGCAGATGGCAACAATCAGGGCTTCCGTTATGCGCTGGAGCATGGTTACGACTATGTGTACCTGCTCAATCAGGACGCATGGCTGGATCCGGATACTGTGGCTGAGCTGGTGCGGGTGCATGTTGCTCATCCGGAATTCGGCATACTCAGCCCGAATCAGTTCCAGGCGGATGGAAAAACATTTAACCCCGTGTTTGAGAAGGAGGTTATACCCTCCAGGAGGGAAGTTGCCGGTATGCCTGAGCTCTCTTCGGTGCCCTTTATAATGGCGGCGCACTGGTTTATGCCGACTGATAGTCTCCGCAAGGTGGGGCTTTTCGCTGAGCTCTTCCCGATTTACGGCAACGACGACGATTATTGCCATCGTGTGCTGTACCATGGACTGAAACTGGGAGTTGTCGCTACGGCAAGAGGGATTCACGATAAACAGTACGGACCTGTCAGCGTGGAGCAGAAGGTTTACCGCAATTATTATATGGGTAGCCTGGTGTCACTTGCCGATCCCCGCAGACCTTGGTGCCTTTCCGCTGTTTACGTAATTGCGCTTACACTTGTGAAAATGTTACGTTACCAGTCTTTTCTGCCTTTGCGCTATTTCGTTCGCATTTTCGGTAAAGAAGACAGGAGAGCGGTCCGTAAATTAAGGAGGCAGGCGTAGCTATGAAGAAGATAATCAATAGAATAAGACGATTTATCGGCTGCCATTTCCCGCTGCTCTCCATAAGGCTGAACTTCCTTCGTAAGACCGGAAAGCTTCCGAATTTGAAACATCCAGGGGATCTTAACGAGAAGATACAATGGCTAAAGTTGCATGTCGACATGGGGGTATGGGCGGACCTTGCAGACAAGTATAAGGTCAGGAGGTACGTCAGTGAGCACGGTTTTGATAACATTCTTGTTACTTTGTTGGGTAAGTTCGATTCTTCGAGGGACTTCGCCGATGCCTGGGATAGCCTGGAGGCTCCTTTTGTAGTCAAAGCCAACAACAGTTGCAAGACGGTCATCATAGTAAAAGACAAATCTTCGGTTGACCTCCCGTCCATTCTCCGTCAGCTCGACGGGTGGCTTGCTGACAGGAGTTTCTGGGGCTTTTATTTCGAGCCGCATTACAGGCTGATCCGTCCCTGCATCATTGTTGAGCGTTTCCTGGAAGAGACCGGGCCTGCGTCGGAATGGTCATCCTCGCTGGTAGATTACAAGGTTTGGTGCTTCAACGGACAGCCTGAGTGTATCTGTGTCTATTTCGATAGGACCCCGCACAGTGTACGTATGGCCTGCTTCGATACGGCCTGGAAGGAGCATCCCGAGAGGCTGGTGTATTCGGATCATTTCCGCAAGTCGGATGTTCAGATTGCTAAACCTGAGGGACTGGAGAAGATGTTGGAATATGCCGCCGAGCTTTCTGAGGGCTTCCCGCAGGTGCGGGTGGATTTCTACTATATCTCCGGCCGTATCTATTTCGGGGAGATGACTTTTACCTCCAACGGAGGATACATGGATTATTTCACTCCCGGGTATCTGCGGGAGATGGGAACCCTTTGCCGGCTACCTGAGGAAAAGTAGCAGGAACTTCCTGATGGCTCTGGGGAGTCCGGTGCGGCGAGGTCTCTTTCCGACGTGCGGATAATAATTCACGAACTCCACATTCCTGGCGTTCAGTCCCGGTCCGAACAGCAGATCCGGACTAATTCCCGCCTTGTATAATACCGCAGTGGCGCTCAGCTGATCGCGGGGGATACCTTCCGAAAACGCCTTCCACCAGGCTTCGTCCACGGCAATTACTTCAGGATCAGTGTGCTTCCGCAGCACAATATTGGTTTCGTAAAGCCCGATATGTCTGGGAATGCGGTCGCGACGCAGATGCCTACGGAGCCTGAGAATGTCGCAAAAACCTGATAGGGAGGAGTCGAAGCATGCGGCCGCCTCGTCGTAAATGCAGTCGCGGGTGCTGTGAGGAACCATTCCGACCTTGGTCCTCTCCGAAGAGAGTTTTTCTTCCACCTTTTCGTAAAAAACGTCCGAGGCAATCTGCAGGTTGGCATCCATGAAAAGGCTTAAATCGTATTCGGGAAGCACCTTATGGGGCAGCAGTTTGACATACGCCGAGCGGACCTTGGGGCTGCTTTCCACCGTGGGGACGGGACGCAGCTGCCACACTCCGTCGCTCTTGGCCTCCGGCTTGTCCGTAAAACAGATGTAATCCCAGTCGGGACGCGTGGCAAGCGGCTGGCGCAGAATATCGTATGCGCCCGTTATGCAGGTATAGACGACTTTTTTCATAGGGGAAGTTTGCATTGACCGCCCAGTTCCAGCAGGAATTGAGGGGTGTGGAAGTCCATTTTTCCGCCGTATGCGGAGAAGGTCATTTCGCCGAAATACAGCCTGCCCCCGGCTTCATAGAAATCGACGCGTACTTCGGGGAAACCCTTTGAGAGCCTTGCAGCCGCCTCAAGCATCTCGCTCAGATGGGCAGGAGGAGGAAGAGGACGGTCCAGGGTATGATAATGCTCCGTGGATACGTCGGCGCCCTCAATCGGGGTCCAGTCAGTGCCGTAGGTCCGGACCTCTACGTGCCCGGCCTTGCGGTTGACGCAAGCCCAGATGCAGTAGGGGCGCCCGTCGAAGCACCAGATTTTATAGTCGGGGATGGAATCGCCGCCTCCGGGGAGAGGAAGAAGGGTTTCTGCGAGTATCCTGCGAGGAATGCGGTCGTAAAAGAACTCTCCGTTGACATAGCCGAACCTGCGTTTGAGCTTGCGCTCGAGGGTTTTGCAGATAGAATCCCTTTCAAAATCCGGGGAGGATTTATCTACCAGGACGGTGGAACCGCTGTCGTGGTTGC
>CAMHTE010000005.1 GCA_946187975.1 uncultured Bacteroidales bacterium
GCGTAGACCTTCTTCATATATCCCGGGAAGTACAGGTCGGTCTGTACGAAGCGGGTCTTCGGGTGTTTGGCGTATTCGCTCCGCTCGGAAGGCCGGACGCTGAGAGTGGTGATATCTTCCTTGCCCTGCGGCTGACGCTCTGGCTGCCAGTTGAAGCCCTTCATGCGGCGTTCGGACTCCTTCAGCTGAGGCACGGGCCAGGCATCGTTTTTGGGCGAGTCGAAGTAATAGATGCTGTGCAGGTCGCCGTCGGCGAAGAGGGCCGAGAGCATTTTGGTTTCCACCTTGTTGACGGTCGCGAATTCCTCCTTTTCCTTCAGGAAGAAGATGGCGTTGGCGCCTCCGAGCGCATCGAAGCGACGCAGGGCGGCGGTGGTGTCGAAGTACGCCATCACTTCGGTGGCACGTATCTGGTCGAAGAGGTCGGGGGTTTCCTGGGTGATAATGAAGGCATTGGACATCAGGCTGGCGCGATCGATCGAATTACCTTTCACCAGCACGGCGATGCTGTCGGCCGAATATTGCCGGTTGCCGTCGTTCCAGACCAGAGGGTCAATATAGAGCCTGGCGATGGAGTCGAGGTCGCAGTAACGGAGGGAGTCGCAGGCCACCTGAAGGTCCTGACGGAAGATTTTTACGTGGCCTTTAGCGTCCAGGAAACCTATTTTAGTAGAATCGGGAGGGACCAGGGCGAGGGAGTCGATCGCAACGGCCGTGCTGTCGACGGGAGCGGCCAGCGAGTCGGCAGGGGCCGGGAGGCCCCCTCCTGCCAGGACGGAGTCGGCAGGAGCCACGGCCGTGGCGTCCATGTCGTCGGAATCCATCTCGTCTTCAACCTCAGGCGCAGCTTCAGGGACAGGTCTGTCGGCGCCGGGCTTAGGCGGAACGACCGCCTTGCCGGAAGCGGCAGCCTTCGCAGCGAGTTCGGGGTTGGAGAAGGCGTTTTCCTCCGCAGCCTGGGCGGCAGCTTCAGCGGCGGCTTCGGCCGCCTTGCGACGGTACTCATATACCGGATCGCTCATCATCTCCTCCATCCGGGACTTGGCCGCATCGAATTCGCCCTTGGCTATGCTGCACTTTGGTATAGTCCTGTAAATCAGCGTATCCGCCCCGAAGTAAACGGTGTCGGCCTGTACCCTCATCACCGTGTCGCGAACGTAAGTAATCGTGGTGGAATCCCAGTGATCTACATACTCACGCCGTTCCTCCTCGGTACGCAGGGCCACCGCAGCCTCGCGGCTGAGGGTCACCTTCGAGAGGCTGTCCACATAGAAGATGCTGCCGGCCAGGGCCGACACGTTACGGGTAGTATCCTGCACCTGGGCGTTGCCGAGCAGATGTATGTTGCCGGCGTTACGGTAGTAGAAGAGACTGTCGCACCAGGCTTCCTGCTCCTTGGAGGTGGCGTGCACGCGGCCGGTAAAGAAGAAGGTCTCCACCAGCCTGTCGTACCATCCCTGGCTGGCAGAAAGCATATTATCCTCCTTCCAGAAATCGGTCGGCGAGGTGAACACGGCACGGCTGACCTCCGATTCGTAGTTGATTACGCTGGTCTTGATGAACACCGAGTCGGTAAACATGTTTACATTGCCCTGGAAGTGGAAGAGCCGCTGCTTGGCATCGTACGATCCGTCCGAACTCTCGATTATCTGCCCGTCCTTGTCCTTCATGGCACCGCCGTTCCGGAAAAGGGCCAGCGAGTCTTTGGTATTGTAGTCCAGATAACGGGTGCGGAGGGTATTGTGGTCCTTGTCTTCGAGCTGCACCACGCTTCCACGGAACTGAACCAGATCCTCATCGATGTAGTAGTCGAGCTTGTCGCTGGTGAGTTTGGTGCCGTCCTGCACCACCTGCACGTTGCCTTCGGCGTTGATGACGCGCGAATCCACGTTCCAGAGGGCCGTATCGCAGATAAGGTAGGTGTTATTATGGAAGAAGGTGGCATCCACCGCCTTTCGGTAGTTGATGCCGTTTTTCTGGATCAGTTGAAGCGACGTGCCCTTGATGAGCCGCACAAGGCTGTCCCTCTGTCCGTTACCGTTCTGGGCTGAGAGGGGAGCGAAGGCGAGCAGAAGGGCAAGGCCCGCAATTATTTTCTGATCTTTGAAACCCATTCCTTGCGGGAGAAGTCACAGTTTCCGAACATAGGGTCGATTATGATGTAGGTCTCCCCTATCTTCTTTTTGATGAAATCGTCGAGCGCATCCTGCTGTTTTTGGGAACGCACGTCACCAAGGAGTTCGGTATAGTCGTTCTCGAATGTAGCCGTATGGGCGGGGACCACCTTGTCGAGACGTACGATCTTGTAAACGATGTTGCCATCGCGGCCTTCGTTGTCGCGGGAAGTGATGGGCTGCGACATCTGCCCGGGCTCGAGATGCTCGACCGCCGCGAAATCCTCGGGCTTCATCTGGTCTATCTCGAAGTAAGCGCTACCTGTCTGGGGATCGGCCATCTGCCCTCCGTTTGTGCGGGAAGCGGGATCCTGTGAGAAGAAGCGGGCCGCCAGTTCGAAGCTGATCTTACCCTCATCAATTGCCGTACGCAGTGAATCGAGACGGGCGAAACCCTTCTCGCGGTCTTCGTCGGTGTATTTGGGTTTGAGCAGGATGTGGCGGGCATTGAACATGTCGCCCTTCTTCTCGATCACCTGGATGATATGGAAGCCGTCGGGGGTTTCCACTATTTGAGAAATATTGCCGGGCTTGAGCGACATGGCCGCATCGGAGAAGGCCGGCCAGAAAATGTCCCTGGAGGCCATTCCGAGCTCTCCTCCCTTTCGGGCGCTGCCCTCGTCCTCGGAGTAGAGACGCGCCAGCGTGGCGAACTTCTCTCCGTTGGTGATGCGTTCGCGGAGGTTGAGCAGACGTTCCTTGCACTCCATCTTCGCCTTCTCCCTGTCGGGATAGACGCATATCTGACTGAGCTTGTACTTTATGGGAACGATGGGAAGATTGGCCACGTCGGTGGTATCCATGTAGCGGCGGACATCGTAGGGAGTGACGTCGGGGATGCCCTTTGCTATCTGCTGCGACTCCTGCTGTATGAGGCTGTTCTCCTCGAGTTGCTGCTTCCAGTCCTTGCGGAGGCGGTACATGCTCTTGCCGAAGTATTCCTCCACCTTTTCGTCGCCGCCGAGCATCGTACGGACCTGCGCCAGACGCTGCTGGAGTTCGGCTTCCACCATATCGTTGTTAACGTTGAGCGAGTCCAGACGCGCCTGCATGAGCAGGAGTTTGGACTGCATCATGTTCTCGAGTATCTCACAGCGCATGGTACGGTCGGAACTCATTCCGTTGGCACGCATCATCTGTACCTCTCCCTCGAGGTCGGAGACGGTTACCAGCTCGTTGCCGACTACGGCGATACTCTTGTCGATGGTATTGTATTTCTGGGCGGCGGCGGAGATGGCGAGCCCGATCGCCAGAAGCGTTAAGATAAGCCTTTTCATTCCCTAGTAAATCACGAAGTCTTTTTTATCCAGCGCATTGGTAAGCAAGTCTTGTTCCAACTTTTTCATAAGGTCGCGCTTTCGCTCCGAAAGTATATTGTCCCTGATGCCGGGAGCGCAGTAATCGAGGGGTGCCGGACCGCTGCGGAGGATGCCGAATACGTAGGCAGCCTTGACGTCGCCGCGGTCTTCGTAGTCGAACACTATGTAACCGTCATGCATTTTGGAGAGCATGGTGGCGTAGTCGGTACCGAATTCCCTGGCCAGCAGGGCGGCGTCCATCCATTGCGACGAATTGTCGAACCAGCGGAGGGCGGATATGTATGCCAGGCTGTCGAGGTCGGCGAGGTCCTGTCCGCCGTCGGCGGGAAGTTTGGAGAGGATCTCACGGTAGTTGGGAGAGTCGGACATAACGTCCACGAAACGCACTTTCAGTATGGGCCTCTGGAGTTCGAGCCCTTCGCGGTGCGCCTCGTAATACTCCTTGATCTGGTCTTCGGTAACGAGCGTGTCCAGCCGGTCGTTGATATAGTTCTGCTCGTAGCGGTAACGCAGCAGGGAACGGCGATAGGCTTCGAGTTCCTGATCCACGTTCTTCTCATCCTTACCGAGTTGCGACTCGGCCATGCGGACATAAAGCCGCTCGGTAGCCCAGGAGTTGATGTACTGGAGGGCGAGGCCGGCCGAATCTTCAGGCGAAACGCCGTCAGGGATGTATTTGTTAAGCTCCGAACGATATAGCCTGGCGCGGCCGACACGGGCCACGACCTGGTCGTCGTGAATGAGCGAACCTATCATGTTGCAGGCCCCCGCAATCAGCAGGGCCGCCGCAAACAAAGCTGTCCTTGTTCCTGACATAGTTCGCAAAGATAGTAAAAAATCACAGCATCTTGATGCTGTTCCCCTTGTAGATTCCGTACCTGCCGGCAAAGAATACGCGGCAATGGGTAGCCTTTTCGGCTATGTCTTCCTCAGTGGTCCATTCATTGGGAGCAGTGTGGCGCAGGAGCTTCGGCTGCCCTCCGATTCCGTCGTTGAAGGTGCAGTAAAGCGGCTCCGCATCATCCCAGCTGCCGTTCACGATGACCTTGGTTCCGGAACGCTTCGGAGAGAAATCGCAGGGTCCCAGCTGGAAGTAAGTGCTCTCCGACCTGCCGGACGCCCCGGACAGACAGGCCCTGTACATCCCTGCGGGGAGGCCGCTGACCTCCACCACCTCCGCCACCGGCCACGAACCGCAAAGGGTTTGTCCATCGTAAACCTCAAGCGAAGTGTAGCCCTCCGCCAGCACGTTGATTCGGACGGTGGTGCCTTCGGGATAAGACCGCCTGTCGCCATCCTCCAGACACAGCGCCTCAGGGAATTCCGGCAGCGACAAAAGGCTCTTTTCCATGAAGGGGGCGGGGCCGAAAACGTCGCGGTATTCTTCTTTCAGGCGGTAGATATGCACGTCATTGGCGCTTATCCATTCACGGAGCTGTTCCTCGGTATTGGTGTATTTCCGCGCCTTGGGCCCGGCACTTTCGAAAAGGGTAATCTTGCTGATCGCCCCGGATTTTGTACGGACTATGTCGTAGGCAAGCACCATATGTCCGCCGTCCTCTTCCTCGTCGCAATAGCACAGGGCGTCACCAAGCCTTATGTCAGCAGGGGAGTTGCCCATATCCTCCACGTAGAGGACGTTCCCCTTTCGCATGGGCCCGGTGTTGTAGGTGGCGGTAAGCCCTATCGCGAAGCATACGGCCGAAGAACAGACGCAACCGTACATTATCGAGGCCTTATCCCTATTGTAGGGAGGCTGGCGATAATCGACGGTATAGATGGAACTCTTCGGATTGTGGAGAGCCGAAAGGAAGGTGTAAAAACTCACGTCCCTCCCGATAAAACCGCCCTCGGTGCCGGAAGCGCTGTAAGGAAGACCCTCCACGGACACCCCTCCCTCGAACCATACGTCCTTGCGCCCGTAGTACGATTTGGGCACGTTGCGAAGCGGCGTCCAGACAATGTCGCTGATCATGTCAGCCCGGGCAAGCACATTTTTCTGCCAGGCATCGGGTATATCATGATTGCCTTTGGTAATTACCTTATCCTCTTTGCACGTAATGCAGAGCAGACAGACGGCAACCATCGGGAGTATATTGGAGGGCCTCCTCATATCAATGCAAATTTACCCTTACGACACTATAACTATTTTAGATATTTCGTAAATAAATATCGGATTTCTAAATATTATCTTGGTGCATGAGGGTAAATTTGTACTCTTGTGAAGAGGATATACCTCATACTTCTTCTGCTGACGGCCGCATATGCTTCCGGCACTGCCGGAAATGATAATCTGTGCTCGTGGACGGCCATCACAACAAAAACCCAGCTGAACCCCCGCTGGGACGTGGGAACGTACAACGAGGGACGATTCAACGACAAAGGCTTCGACCAGATGTTCTTCCGCCAATATGCGGCATACAGGCCGGCAAAGGGCTTCCGACTGAAGATAAACACCGACATTGCCTTCGTTTCCACCGGCTTCAGCCTGAGGTTCATCCCGGAGGCAATGTATACGTACAAGACCGGCGACCTGTCGCTCTCGCTCAGGCAGAGGATATTGTGGTCCTGGAAAAAGCCCACCGGGAAATGGACTATGTGGTACAGGACAAGGGGTATGGTAGCTTACAATATTCCCGGCACCTCGGTGAGCCCCCTCATTGCCATGGAACCGTTCTACCGCGACATCCTGTCCCGCATCCGCTATTACGCTGGGTTCAGGGTACCGGCCACCGAAAACGCCACGTTGATGATACAGTACATGCGTCAGGATTTTACCGGAGACCATGCCGACGATAATGTGTTCTGGGTTACATGGTCCGTCAACCTGTTCTGATTTTACCTATATTTGCGTTATGAAGAGGATATTATTGACATGCCTGATACTTGTTGGATGTACGACTCCCGGAGTAAAGGTCACGGTCGGAGGACTGAGCGAGACTAAACCGGGGGAGAAGACGGCCCAGACAATAGCCGACGAAGGCCTCGGAACGCATACCGTACTATTCAGGAAGGGGCCCTGGAACCCCGCCCTGCTGGAGAAGGTGGCCGATGTCTGCCGCAGGAACGGGATGACCTTCACCATGGACGAAGTGATGCACCGTCAGGATCTCGGCCCCCAGTCGATATATCTGGATTCCCTTTCCGAAATAGTCGAAGTTCTCCGCAAGAACGCGGATGTGGTTGACGGAACCCTCATGCTCGGCGAATTCGCCGGAGTTAATTTCGCATGGCCGGTCACTTCGGCGAGGAAAGGAAAGGACGTAATGCCTCCCGTATCCACTTATTCCCAGGCGGACGCCTTCATCCGCAGACGTATCAAGGACCAGACCGCCCTGGCCGATTCCATAGGTCTCCCCCGTCCTTTCATCTGCATCGAACCCGCCCCCGGCGGTTTCTCCCATATGCTCCGTTCCGGTATCGACCGGGTAGATGTGGAAATGGTCTTTGGAGAAGAGACGGAAAGACGTTATGCGGCCGTGCTGGGCGCCACGAAGGCCTTCGGGAAGGAAAGCTTCGGAGTGGACAATGCCATGCTCTGGTACGGAGGCGAACAGCAGGACGAGCTATGGTTCCGTCGCTATCGCACCTCATGGTATCACGCCTGGCTGCGCGGCGCAAATCCCATTTATGCCGAACACGGGATAATGAGCTACCACGCCTACGGCAAATCCCTCAAAAAGGACGATCCCCTGGTCAAACGCTTCCGTAAGGAACTGGGCGACTTCGCACAGTGGGCCTCAAAGAATCCGCGTCCGGAAGGACTTCCGCGTGCCGCGGTCGCCTTCGTTCAGGGGAGGATGGACGGCTTCGTAGGTAGCTGGCAGACCCATAACTGGGGACAGCGCCTGAACGACGATTTCCGCATAGGCAACGATGAAAGGGCCTGGAAACTTGTGGATCTTTGCTACGAACGCGAAGGCTGGAACAGCCGCGACGTGAACGGCGATACGGACTTCTCCGGCAACCCTCCCCTCGGCACAGTTAACGTAGTGCCGTACGACATTCCGGCGGAGGAACTCTCGAAGTATAAGCTTGTGGTGTTCCTCGGCTTCAACGCCATGGACGACGCACTTTACGGCAAACTCATTGATTACGTGTCCGGCGGCGGAGTGCTGCTACTCGCCGCAAGGCATCTGGATACTGCCGACAGCCCTCGCGACGGTTTCAAACCATACAAAGGAGGTGATTGGACCGCCCTTACCGGGCTTAAAGCCAACGGAGGAAGCCGCAGGATGAAGTATGGAATCAAATTCACCGCCAATCCCTCCTGCGGATGGAAGTTCCATCAATACGGAACCGCCTGCGACCCCTGGTTTACCGACGGCGGATTCGTGATGCCCATGCTGGAAAACCACGGTGCCGATACCCTCGCGGTGGGAGCCGATGCTATGTGGGAGACTGAGTTCAATACGGACGAATGCGTGCTGTTCGAACACAGGATAGGCGAAGGATCGGTGATATTCTGCCCCTCCCTGTCTCCCGTTGGCTCTCCCGAACTCAGCCCCTTCTATCTCTATTTGATACGCCGGGCGCTTGAGGCCGTGGACGTGTGGCCGAAAGTCGAATGCACAGACGCTGTCCGCTGGGCATGTTACGACGACGGGACGGTGGTACTGCTGAATACAGAGTATCACGTAGGGCAGGAAGCTATCGTACAATTCGGTCCGTCATCTTCCCACAGGGTCAGGCTTGCCCCCGGCCAAATAAAGATTGTCAAACATTAGTCCATTTATGAAGAGACTTTTCCCCATTGCACTCTGCCTGTGCCTTCTTGCAAGTTCCTGCTGCCAGCCCTCCAGAACCAGCAGACACATCATAGTCGCCGCGTCCAATTCCCCTAAACAGGATAAGCGCATGGCCGACTTCGTATGCACCGGCACCAATGACGAAAGGATTATAAACAAGGCCATAGCCTCCCTGCCGTACGGGGGAAAAGTCCAGCTGCTGGACGGCGATTATTACATCGATGCTTTCGAGCAGGAGGACAACAGCGCCATCCTCTTCGGCTTCAACGAAGGGAGGGCCCGCACGATAACAATCTGCGGCACCACCGAGAACAAGAGCTACAATACACAGTACGGAGCAGTGCTGCACGTAACCCGCAAGGCCATGGACGCAATGGATCCGGAACAGACATACAGGGTTTTCTACGGCTCTGCGCAAAAACCGACAGACCCCGTCACCGGCAGCAACAACTGGAAAGGCAACTACTTCAAATACACCTACGTGAACTGCGCCAACTTCGAGAACTTCCTGCTCTTCTTCGCAGATGCGGGCAAGAAACTGGTGGGTCTCGACTGCAGTAAACTCGGAAACTGCGAGATCAATCTGGTGGGCATCTATACCGAGAGCCACTTCGAGGAGAGGTACATGCATCTTCCCGCATCCACCCCGGCGGAAGGCTGCATAGGAATCATCAGCCCCCGCCGCTCAAACGACGATACCTCACGCCTGGCGTTCAACACAGTCTGCATAGGAGGCCTCTACATTGGCATCAAAACCAACGCCATCGACCATCTTATCATGTACAACTGCTCGGTCGCCCGCTGCACCATAGGCTACTGGTTCGACGGCCCCGGAGCAAAGACCCTTACGATGCTCAACTGCGCCGACGAAGGGAACACGCATCTTCCCCGCTTCACCGGCACCGGGCATCTCACCTGCATCGACTTCAATATAGAAAGGTTCAACCCCGCATACATCCCCCTCGACCCCACGGACAACCCCGAGCACAGGGCACTGGAAGAGGTCCCTGGCGGATGGCACGGATTCATCTCTTACACAATGCAGGGTAAGGCCTTCGGACTTAACGACGGAATCTTCTGGGCCAAAGGCAGCGGCAGCAACTTCAAGACCGTCAACCTTGACCGCAATGCCTCCGAATGGCCGATGTAAAAAGAAAACAATTAAAACTATAACCGATATGAAAAGAATCCTGGGTATTTCCCTGATTGCGCTGGCTCTTGCAGCCTGCTCACCGAAAGAATACGACGTTTGCATCTACGGCGGAACGGCCTCCGGAATAGTGGCCGCCGACGCTGCCGCGAAGATGGGGCTCAAAGTGGTAGTGCTGGAGCCTACGTGCCGCATCGGCGGTATGACCACCGGCGGACTGGGACGCACCGACATCGGCAACAAGCAGGTAGTGCAGGGCCTTGCCCTCAAGTTTTACCGCGAGTGCGGAAAACGCTACGGCAACCTCGAGAACTGGGTGTTCGAACCCAAGGTAGCGAAGGAAGTGATGGACGAATTCGCCAAATCGCCCCGCATAAAGGTGCTGACGGGCTACCACTTCTGCAGCGCCGAGACCGCGGATGCACGCATCAAATCCGTAACTGTGGCGGGAGAAGCCGGCGACACCCTCACCTTCCGTGCGAAATGGTTCATCGACGCATCCTATGAGGGAGACCTCATGGCGGGATCCGGCGTAAGCTACCGCACCGGACGCGAGGACAACTCCGAATACGGCGAGACCTGGGATGGATCGCAGCTGCTGCATATCTTCCACCAGTTCCCCACCGGGGTCGATCCTTTCGTAGAGCCCGGCAATCCGGAAAGCGGCCTCCTCTGGGGCATCGCAGACCGCCAGGCAAAGCCCAACGGAACGGGCGACGACCTCATCCAGGCCTACAACTACCGTATCTGCCTGACGGACGACCCCGACAACATGATTCCGCTCACGAAGCCTGAGAATTACGACCCTTCCCGCTACGAACTGCTGATCCGCCTCTTTGAGGCCCAGCCGGACATGCGCGACCTCAACCAGTACTTCATCTGGACTCCCATGCCCAACCACAAGACCGACATCAACAACCGCGGAGCCTTCTCCACGGACATGATAGGCATGAACTACGGTTACCCCGACGGCACATGGGAAGAGAGGCAGGAGATAATCAAGGCCCACCTCGACTACACGCTGGGACTGCTCTGGTTCTATATCACCGACCCGAGGGTTCCGGAAGAACTGCGCAACGAGGTTTCCCGCTGGGGCCTCCCGAAGGACGAATACCCCGAGTGCGGACACTGGACCCCTCAGCTCTACGTACGTGAGGCCCGCCGCATGGTCGCTGAATACGTGGCCACCCAGGCTGACTGCGAAGGCCGCGGAACCGTTAACGACGGTATAGCGCACGCCGCATACAACATGGATTCGCACAACTGCGAACGCATCATCACCCCGTACGGCAAGGGCAAATGGATGGTGGAGAACGAGGGCGACGTGGAGATTCCCGGCGGAATCCCCTATCCCATCTCCTACCGTTCGATTACTCCCGTTCGTGAGGAATGCACAAACCTCGTGGTATCCGTGTGCTGCTCGGCCACACATATAGCCTACGGCTCCATCCGCATGGAACCCGTCTTCATGTGCCTCGGCCAGGCGGCCGGAATCGCTGTGGGCCTTGCCGAAAAGGAAGGCCTCGCCGACATCCAGGACGTTGACTACCGCAAGATCCAGGATATCTTCCGCAACGATCCCTACATGGACGGCACTGCTCCCGACGTCATCATCGACGACCCTCTCGCCACGCCTCACGGCGAAGGATGGCACAGATTGGACAAGAAGGGCGGATACGGCCCCTCCTTCTTTGAAGGTCCCGCTGCATCGGGGTACGTGGAGTATTCCGGCAGGCCTGCGGCGTCCGGAGTGTATGAGGTTTACACCGCCCAGCACCGCATAGGCAAGGAAGATGCCCTCGACGACGGCAACGACGGCATGAACCCCGTCATGATCTACGAGCTTTCCGACGGCAGCACCGTTACCGTGGACGCCAGGAAGGTGGAGATAGCCGGACAGACTTCCTGCGCCTGGCACAAGATCGCCGAAGTTAAACTCAACAAGGACGAGGACTTCAGCGTCAAGGTTCACGGCGACGGCGGCAGGGGATACATCCACGCCGACGCCATCCTGTTCGTTAAAAAATAATTTATGAGGAAATTACTGGCAATACTGGCAGCCCTGTGCCTGTCGGCATCCGTGTTTGCACAGAGGCAGACTGCCTTCGACGGCGAACTCTACTGGGACGAGCCTCTCCCCGGATGGGAGACGGCAGTGAGGGACCGCATAGACCTGATGGCAAACATCGAGTGGACTACCGAGGCCCCAATGCCCAAGTGCTTCCACACCAAGGACGCGATGTTCGAACAGGGGGAGGTGCGCACCGGCATCCCATACAGCGCAGTACACGACTTCTGTGGGTATGTGGGAAAGGATATCTCGTTCTTTACCTTCATGTCTGCTGTGAACAACAAATACAGCAGCATGTACAAGGTGAATTATCACCTCCAGCCCTACGACAGGGCTAAGGCGGGTCCCTTCTACGGAACTGTCTGTACCGCCAGCGCGAACTACGCCCTGGGCATCCCCATGATGCATTTCTGCCGTTTCATCCGCAGCGGCGACGTAGCTCTGTATGATGATATAGGGAACGACATCGATGCCGTGCAGCTTTACGACTGCGTCTGTTACGGAGGCTCCGCCGGACATATTATCGTAATCTGTGGCATAGGCCGCGACAGGGACGGAAAGGTACGGAAGGTCCGCACCTTCGAAGGTACCGGCCCCGTGAACAGGCTCAAACTCCTCACCCGTGAAGACTTCCTTAAGAAAACGGTCGAAAAATACGACGCTCACTTCTTCCGCTACGACCACGAAAAGTGGGGGAAATCCGTCTCCCTACCAGCTTATGTGGAACAGAAACCAGGCATCGACTTCAAGTTCAACACCGACCTCTCACCGGAGGACGGCGAACGCCTGACATACCCCGAAGGAAAGCCCATCAGAATAGATATCCTCAACTCCGGCTACAAGGAACTTGCAGTCTATAAGGAAGGCAATCTCCACGGCAGCTATCCCTGTGCCGGACAAGGTGTTATCGAACTGAAGGACCTCCCCGAAGGACTTTATACAGCCTGCCTCACCAAGGGTAAGAAGAAGTCCGCACCCATAGAATTCCAGGTGGCCCAGAGGGCATGCAAGGCCTGGTACGAAGAGGGCCGCCTCTATGTGGGCGGCTGCCACGACGGCGTCTATCCGATAGGCGCATACATGGCACCCGGCGACAAGGTCAACAAGAACTACAGCAGCTATCCCATAGCGCATGTCTGTATTAAAGTGGGCGAAGACAAATGGAGGGTGGAGCCCAACATAGTCCCCGGCACGGTCAAGACCCTCAAGGTTAACCTCGCCGGCAAGTACAGCGGCTACTGGGCTGATATCATCCAACTGCAGATAGATAAATCTGCCTCGCTGGTCTGGGATCAGCCGCAGCCGGGATGGGAGAGCGAAGCCCGCGACCGTCTGGAACTCATGGCGGGAATATCTTTTACCACCAAGGCCCCTATGCCCAAAACCTACAAGGTCAGGGAGGCTATGTTCGACGCGAACGAAAAGGTGGTCGGGGTGCCCTACAGCTCTGTACAGATATTCGCGGGACTGGTGGGTAAGGACGTCTCGTTCCACACCTTCCTTTCCGCCGTCAACAACCCACGGAGCAGCATGTACCTGGTAAACTACCACCTCCCTCCCTATAACCTCCTGAAATCGGGGCCGTTTTACGGGCTGGTATGCAACGTTACCATGGCATACATAATGGGTATTCCCCTTGTTATGCGTGCGGCGCTTATCCGGGCCGGGGAGTCCCGTTACCTCGACGACGTCGGCAACGACATCGACAAGGCCAGGCTCTTCGACGGCTTCGGATATGGCGGAAAGGGCGCCCACGTGATGATTGTCACAGGATTGGGGCGCGATGCTGAGGGCAAGGTCCAGGTAATTAAGATATTCGAGGGCATGGGTCCTTGCAACCGCTTCAAGACCTTCACGAGGGAAGAGTTCCAGCAGAAAATGATAGACAAACTGGACGGTCACTTCTATCGCTACGACCACGCCAGGTGGGCCGATAGGATACAGTTGCCTGACTATCTGGAACAGAAGCCCGGAATCGTGTGGGAATTCAACGAGGAACTCTCGCCCGAAGAAGGTGAACTGCTGAGCTACCCGGAAGGAAAGCCCGTGCGCATAGACATACTCGCATCGGGATACAGGACCCTCGAGATCACGCGCGACGGCAAACCCTTCTCCAGCCAGTCCATAGATGGGAAGGACCTTGTGGAACTCACAGGGCTTCCTCAGGGATTGTATTCCGCATGTCTCAAGAACGGGAAGAAGCTTTCAAAACCCATAGAATTTCAGGTAGCGGGCAAGACCTGCAAGGCCTGGTATGAGAACGGACAGCTTTATATAGGAGGATGCAGCGGGGCCGTTCCCACGGCGGCACACTACTCCACCCCCGGCAGCAGGGTCACCAAGTACACCACCGGCATCCTCGCCACCCGCATCTGCGTTCCGGACGGTGACGGACGGTGGAAAGTGGAACCCAACATCCCCCGTGGGACTACCGACACCCTCAGGGTAACTCTCTCCGGAAAATACAGTTCCTTCTGGGCGGAGCCCGTCTCTTTATAAAAGGATTACGGCATGAAAAAAATTCTTCTCTTATCCGCATCCATTCTGCTGGCAATATCGGCCTCCGCACAGAGGAAAACCGAATTCGACGGTGAATTCTGGCAGGACCAGCCCCTCCCGGGATGGGAAACCGAGGTTTTCAACCGCATGGAACTCATGGGCCGCATTAAATGGACCACGCAGGCCCCCATGGCTAAATGCTACTATGTGAAGGAAGCTATGTTCGACGCCTACGAGGAGGTTTCCGGCATACCGTACAGCGGCGTACACGACTTCTGCGGCTACGTAGGCAAGGACGTGTCGTTCTATACCTTCCTGTCGGCGGTTTACAACGACCAGAGCAGCATGTACAAGGTCAATTACCACCTGCAGCCCTACGACAGGCTCAAGGCCGGGCCCTTCTACGGCGAAGTGTGCTCATCCTCGGCCTGCTACGTATGGGGTCTGCCGCTGATGTTATTCACCAAGTTCATCCGCGAAGGCAAGTCGGTTTACCTCGACGACATGGGACAGAACATCGACGACCTGCAGCTGTACGACGGCTTCTGCTACATGGGGCACATTGTCGTTATTTCAGGCCTCGGACGCGACAGGGACGGGGTAATCCGCCATATAGACATCTTCGAGGGAGCCGGCCCGCACAACAAGTTCCGCAGCTATACCCGTGAGTCGTTCCAAAAGAAGATGATCGAAGAGAAGGACGGCCACATCTATCGCTTCGACAATGAAAAGTGGGGCAAACTGGTCGGCCTGGCACCGTTCATCGAGCAGGCGCCCGGAATCAGCCGCGACTTCAACACGGATCTCTCGCCCGAGAATGGTGAACGCGTAACCCTGCCCGAAGGCAAGCCCGTAAACATCGACATACTCAGCAAGAAATATAAGACGCTCGAAGTTTACAAGGACGGACAGCCCTGGAGCAGCCAGCCCGCCACGGAAAAGGGAGTAATCGCTTTGGAAAACCTTCCCACCGGGCTTTATACCGCCTGGCTTGCGTCGCCAAAGAAGAACTCCAAACCAGTGGAATTCCAGGTGGCCCAGAAGGAATGCAAGGTATGGTACGAAGACGGCCAGCTCTATGTGGGCGGCTGCCATGACGGGGTTTACCCCCAGGGTGCGTACATAACTCCAAACGGAAAGATTAACGAGGGGTACAGCAGCTTCTCGGTTGCCAGGATATGCGTCCCCGCAGGAGAGGACCGTTGGGCCGTGACGCCCAATATCCCCGAGGGCAGTACGCAAATGATCAAGATTAATCTCGCCGGAAAATACGGCGGATACTGGGCTGAAATTCATTATTTCAATAAATAGAATTATGAGACATTTACTGATGCTGGCCCTGGTGCTGGCTTTGGGAGGACTGCCCTCGAAGGCAGAAATGCCCGGTCCCGCCGGGAAGGACGGAAAGATAATCGCCGGAAAAGCTCGCTTTACCGTAATCACCCCGCAACTCATCCGTATGGAATGGAGCGAGAACGGAGTGTTCGAAGACAGGGCATCGCTCACCTTCATTAACAGGGACCTTCCGGTTCCGGAATTCAAGGTAACGAAGAGCTCCAGAAAGCTGGTAGTACGTACCTCGGCACTTACCCTCGAGTATAAGATTGCGGACGGTGCCTTTTCGAAAGAAAACCTTAAGGTAGAATTCCGCACCGCAGGAAAGAAGACCGTATGGTATCCCGGAGCCGACGACAGCGGCAACCTGATGGGCACGGCCCGCACCCTCGACAGGGCGGACGGACGGGTACTCGGTAGGGACCCTCTGGAAAAAGGCCTGCTTTCCCGCGACGGATGGGCTCTGGTGGATGATTCCAAGGCCTATCTCTTCGACGCAGAAGGATGGGTGGCCACCCGGCCCGAAGGGGAACGCCAGGACTGGTACCTCTTCGCATACGGACACGAGTACCGCAAGGCCCTTGCGGACTACAGCCGCGTTGCAGGGGCAGCACCCCTTCCTCCGAGGTATGTATTCGGCTACTGGTGGAGCCGCTACTGGCAGTACTCCGACAGTGAGCTGCGCGACATAATCGCCCGCCTGCGTTCGGTCGACATTCCGGTGGACGTGCTCATAATCGACATGGATTGGCACGAGACCTGGGGTCTTTCCAATGGATCCAAAAAGGACGAAGACGGCCATTCCCTGATAGGCTGGACCGGATACACCTGGCAAAAGGAACTCTTCCCCAACCCCTCCAACATGTTCGAATGGGCGCACAGGGCGGGGCTGCATACCGCGCTGAACCTGCATCCAGCTTCCGGCATCAACCCAAGGGAAGAGCCTTACGAGCGCTTCTGCGAGGAATACGGCTGGACCGAAAAAGGCAAGTTCGTGCCCTTCCACATCGACGAAAAGAAGTGGGCGGACGCATACTACAAAGCCGTGCTCAAGCCCATCGAGGACCAGGGCAACGACTTCTGGTGGCTCGACTGGCAGCAATGGAAAGAAAGCCTTTACAACCCGGGGCTGAGCAATACCTTCTGGCTCAACCACGTTTTCTTTAAATACGCCGAAGAGAATCACCCGGACGCACGCCCCTTCCTGTATCACCGCTGGGGAGGACTCGGCAGCCACCGCTATCCTCTGGGATTCTCAGGCGACACCTTCTGCACCTGGGCCAGCCTGGAGTATCAGCCGGAATTCACCGCTACTTCGGCCAACGTGAACTACGGCTACTGGGGACACGACCTCGGCGGACACTACTTCCGCGACAACAATGCCGAAGAGACCAACCCAGAGCAGTACACCCGCTGGCTGCAGTACGGAGTCTTCTCCCCTCTTTATAAAATACATCCCTCCAAGCACCCGAACCTGAAGCGCTATCCATGGCTCTTCCCGGAACACCTCTTCCGTATGGTGGATGCCTTCCATCTGCGCTACGCCCTGGTGCCTTATATCTACAATGCTGCACGGCGCAACTACGACACCGGCATAGCCATGTGCCACCCGCTCTATTACGATTATCCCGAAGCGGCGGAGGCGTACGACAATCCGAGGGAATTCCTCTTCGGCGACGACATCCTTGCAACCTGCGTGGCCGTACCGGCAGACAAAACCACGGGTCTTGCGACCATAAAGATGTGGTTCCCCGAGGGCAATGACTGGTTCGACATGGCGTCGGGCGAGATGCATCCGGGAGGATCCAAACTGGACCTCGCTTACACTCTGGACGAGAATCCATGGTTCGTTAAGGCAGGGTCCTTGCTACCCATGAACCCCGCTCACGTCCGTTCGCTCGCCTCACCCAGCGACACACTCGTGCTTACGGCAATCCCCGGGGCAGACGGCAGCCTTCTCTATTATGAAGACGACGGGGTTTCCCGCAATTACGACACGCAGTTCGCCACCACGATGGTCAGCCAGAAAAGGAGTGCCAACTCAGTGTCTCTCACCATCCAGGCACGCAAGGGCAGTTACGAGGGCATGAAAGCCACCCGTAGCTATGAACTGCGCTTCCCGGCAACAAGGACTCCCCAGGCGGTCAAGGTGAACGGCAGGGAGATTCCCTACGCCCGCTTCCCCGAGACAGGGCAATGGACCTACGACGCCTACACGCTTGCACCGGTAGTTTATCTGAAGGACGTTTCCGTAGCGGAACCGCTCGAAGTGGAATTGATTCTTCCCGAAGGACATGCGGATGCTGCACTCTACGGCCTGCAGGGCCTCTTCGCCCGCTGTCGGAACCTGTCAGAACCCTACAAGAACGAGCAGGGCCTGAAGGATCGCAAGAAGATGCTTCCCACCGAGTACCTGAAGGTGTCGCAGTGCCCCAACTTCATCATGGAAGACCCCCGGGGGATCTTTGGATACATAGAAGCGCTGAAGATCAACCTCGATGCCTACGCAGGGTCGCTCGAGGCGGAAACGCTTATTTCGGAAAGCTTTAAAGCCCGTTTGAAGGCGCAGATAATTGACGGTACTTCGTCGGGCTCGTTCCGAAGTGCTTTCTGAAGCAGGTCGAGAAGTAGGAGTGGGAACGAAAGCCCACCTTTATACTGATATCGTCTACAGTCAAGGCCGTGTCCTTCAAAAGGGATGCGGCCTCTTTCATGCGCGCCGCGGTTATATACTCGCCGGGACTCATCCCGCTCATAGCCTTTAGCTTTTTGAACAGGCTCGACGAGCTCATGCACGCCTCCTCCGCCAGGGAATCGACATCGAGAGCCTCATCGTCCATGCGCTCCCTCATAATGCGCTCCAGGTTGCCCAGAAAATCGGTATCGGCGAGCCTCGAAGGACTTCCGGAGAGCGATTCCCTTACGAACCCGCGATTTGCCAGCAGCGAACGGATCTGAGCCACAACCTCCTCGATCGGAATGGGCTTAAGGAAGAAGGCTTCCGCCCCGTGGTCGAAAGCCTCGACACGGGCTTCCTGCGCGGAATTGCGGGAGATTATCATCAGGGGAACGGGGGCGGTGACAGGCGCAGATTTGAGCCTTGAGCAGAAAGCGTAGGACCCGGCCACACCCGCATCGGTGTCGCAAATTATAATGTCAGGGGTTATTTCTTCCAGGGCCTCCTCCGCCGCAACGATGTCCGATGCCGTATAGATGTTATAATCTTTCCCGAGTTGGGAGCAAAAAAGGGTTTCCAGCAGGGTTGAGTCGCTTCCCACCACAAGAATGTTCCCCCCAGCACCCGGAACCATTACCGTCGGGAAGAGGGAGCGGGCGGCTCCGGGGGCGGCATCCCGCTCAGCCCCACGGTCCGGGCGCCGGCGTAAAACGGAAAACAAACTCCACATGACTTATCACTATCGCGGTCACAAAGATACGGATTATTTAAATATTCCGTATCAAGTATTACCGAAAATCTAAATATTTAACGGGCAAAAAGGGGGAAATTTGTCAAGATTAATTGCAAGCAATTATTTTTAACTATAACCAATCAATGAAAATCGTTTATAAAGCACCCGAATGCAGCGCCCTAGATTTCGTTACCGAGGGCGTGCTCTGCTTCTCCGGCGACATGTCGATGGGCATCGACAAAATGTCGACACAAGATGTCACTGATTCCGATTACGATTCACTTTACTAAACAGCGCAGACCATGAAAAAGTATTATCTCATCATCGCAGCGCTGTTTGCCATCGCAGCAGTGTCCTGCCAGAAAGAAACCGCCGCTCCCGACGAAGACCTCAATGGCGGCGAAACAGTCGAACCCGCAACACCCGCTTCCGGAAAGACCATGGTATTTACAGCCTCTCTTCCAGAGGTTGCCGCCAGCAGAACCATGATCGGGGCTCCCGACGGGTCGGGCGACTACACACCCCTGTGGGAAGACACCGACCAGATTATAGTCAACGGTGTCCTGTCCAGCTCCACTGAAGTCCTTTCCGAAGGCGCATCGGCCAGGTTTACCGTGGAAGGCGCAGATGACGCCCCCTACTGCGTGCTCGCCCCGGGCAATAAGCTGGGGAACCTGACCTATAACAGGGCCGCAGGGACCTGCAGGTTCCTGGTCGCCGGAGCACTAGCCCCCCAGCAGCCCAGAACCAACGGGAGCTATCCCACCTACGACCCCCAACAGGCCGTTATTGCTGCATACGGCACCGACGAGAATCTTACCTTCCACCACCTTTGCGTTTACTACAAGATTACGGTTAACGCGGCCGGCAGCTCGGACGACGAGAATATCCGTTACGTCTATATCCGCCAGGGCGACGGAAGCAACCTCGCAGGTTACTGGACCGCTACTTTCACCGGGCCTGACGCCATTTCCATCGAGCCCAGCGGCACCCTTTCAAGCGTGGTAACTTACGACTGCGGAGACGCAGGTATCGCACAGGGAACGCCCATGATAGTGGCCGTTCCGGCTTACAATTACGACAAAGGCCTGATTATTACACTGAAGGACGTCAGCGGGCACTTTGCGTCTTATAAAATAAAGAGCACTTCGGCGCAGTTCGCCGATGCCGGAGGAACCATCCTCAACTTCGAACCGGCGTTCTCCCCTGCCGCCGGCACCATTAGCAGCGCCGAAGACTGGGAGGAATTTGCCACAGCAATGAACTCCAGCAACGACTATGACCTCTACCGCTGGGTTGGCAACGGCACCGTAACGCTTGGCGCCGATATCTCCGCCGACAACCTGACCAGGGTCAACAGCCTTCCTGCAAACTGCACCTTCGACGGACAGGGCCATACCATTACCCGTACTGCGGCTACCACCAACCTGTTCGTCCATATTTACGGTTCGGTCAGCAACCTCACTCTTGAAGGCAGCCTCAGCGCCACCAGCCAGACGGCGCCTCTCGCATTCGACCTGAAGAACGGCGGCAGCATTACCAATTGTACAAACAACATGGCCATTTCGTTCGATGGCGCCGCCCACGGCTATGTGGGAGGTCTTGTTTGCCAGATGGTTGGAGGTTCAATTACAGGCTGCACCAATGCTGGCGCCATCGACGTGGCGGTGGATAATTCCGGGGCCGACCACAACATTGCCGTCGGAGGCATTGTAGCCTATATTCAACCTGACTCCGCAGATGTTACGCTTGAGGACTGCACCAACTCCGGGGCCATTACCGTAACGCCCAAATCCGCAACCGACGACACCTATGGGGCAAAAGTGAACGGTGTGGGCGGCATAGTTGGCTGGCTCCGCGGAACCACCTACAAGTTCACTCTGGACAATTGCGACAACAGCGCCGCCATTACTATCAGCGCAGATGCGATTAATGCTGCCGCTACATCGGGATTCAAGAAATATGCGTGCTGCCTTGGCGGAATAGTCGGCATAGGCTCCGATATCAGCACCAGCTACGGAGCTCTCAGCACGCCTAGCGGAACCAACGGGCTCAAAGTCTCGCTCATCGACTGCGACAACAGCGGCCTACTGACCAACTGCTATGCCATCAGTTCTAACGGTACAGGCAACAATATGAGAATATTCACCGGAGGCGTCGCAGGTTCCCTAATGGGTAACGAGGCTGACTACATAGAACTGGACAATTGCAGGAACACAGGTAACATCCTTACCTACAACCTTACAGGTTCCGGTGCAGCAACCACGCCGGGATTGACCCAGGTGGCCGGAGGTCTTGTTGGTTATGGCGGCTACCTCGACATCTGCAACGGTTCCTGGGTGGTCTGCACCATAGGCGACCGCAAAAGGGCGGCCTTCTCTTATGCAGGACTGATAGGAACAGCGCTCCGTCGATTCAGTGTCGACAACACCACGGTTTTTGTTACCATGAACATGACAAGGCTTGCCAATAACAACTGCAACAGCGGACTTGTAGCATCGGTAACCGCAAGATTATACCTTAATAGCAAATCCTGGCACACCCTTAGTCCTGCACCGGAATTCGGAGCCGACTATTCATCTATTTCTGTTTCAAACAGCTCCCTTGGAGGCACGATGGTTTATACAAAATCAGACATTGCCGCTGGTGATTTTGGCAATACCGAAGACAAATCAAGTGCTACATCCAACAGTATGCCTCTTAACCTTACCAGACTTATCCGGGGTAATTATATGACAATTGTTGACGAGAAAGAGACTACTACCAATATTACGACTACTCCCGGCACCCTAACCCAGAGCAGTAATACCTACATTTCTTCCGATCCCACCCCCGCCCCGTAGCGGACAAGGATAAATCTTTTCCGGGCGCCCGGTCCCAAGCGGGCCGGGCGTCTGTTTTAACATTCAAACAATAACCTTTAAGCCGAACACATGAAGCTTAACAAAAGTATAACCCTGCTGCTTTCCGCCCTGATGCTTGCATCGTGCGGCGGAAACATAGTGCAGGAAGCGCTGCCAGGAGGCGATCCCGGAGCGGACGGGCCCGAAGTGGGCCTGCGAGCCGGAATTTCCACAACGCTTACCCGCACATGGCTCGACAGCGAAGGCGGAGGAACCGCACTGCAGGTGTACTGGTCCGACGGCGACCGCATCAACGTCAACGGCCAGAACTCTGCACCCCTGAGCATTGGCTCCGGCGACAAAGTGAGCGACGCGGAGTTCCTGCTGCGCAGCGTAACACCTCCTTACAACATCGTTTATCCCGCCGGAATAGTCACCAGCGAAGCATACGATCCAGATGGCTGCATCAGCATCAGCATCCCTGCCACCCAGGAATATAAACCAGGCAGCTTCGGCAACGGGGCGGCCGTCCTTTACGGTTGGTCCGACAATACCGAGGAGCGAGTGCAGCTGAAGAACCTGTGCGCCGCCGTGAGGGTACAGCTCAAGGGCGACACCTCCGAGGCAATCGACTTCGCGGAGCTCTGTTCCGCCGGCCCGGCAGTGGCGGGCGGCTTCTCCCTGAAGCCGAAAGACGGCACTTTCAGCGCTGTCGACGGGACCAATACCATCTCCCTTGAACTCGGTGAAGGAGCAGCCCTCGCAAGCGAAGGCACATGGTTCTATTTTACCATTCCCACAAACAAATACGCCGACGGGCTGGTGTTCACATTCAAGCAGGCTTCCGACCACAGGGCCATGATCTGCACCTGGACACCCGCCGACTCGCTCAAGGCCGGTGTGCTCTATTCCTTCAGCGACGTGACCTTCGCTCCCGGCGCAAAGGATATCGAGACTCCCGACGACTGGAACGAGTTCGCCGCCACCCTCAATAACGGGGGCGACATGCGCAAATGGCTCAGGGACGGCACGGTATATCTTGGTGCGGACATCAGCGCCGCCGACCTCGACAAGGTGAACGTTCGCTTCGTCAATAAGTTCGACGGTCAGGGCTATACCATCACCCGCACCGAGGGCAGCGGATCCCTGTTCAGCAGCATACGCGGAGAGGTCAGCAACCTCAAACTTGCCGGTGCCATATCCAGTACCGGTATAACGGTGGCAGCGCTCGCCGACAGCCTCATAGCCGGAGGAACCGTGCGTGACTGCGTCAACGGAACCAACATTACAGTCAACGCCGCCACCTACACCCGCGCCGGAGGCTTCTTCGGAATAGTCCGTGGCGGACAGGCTATCAGCTGCGTCAACAACGGCAACATCACCGGAAGTGTCGACTGCTCGGAAAATGAGGTCGTCAATCTCCAGCTGGGCGGCATAGTCGGACAGGTGGACGTGACGGTCGAATCCAGCGAAGACATCCTGCTCAAGGACTGCTCCAATACCGGAGCCATCCTGGCAGACCCGGTATGCAACATAGACGAATCGACCTACGGAATAAGGCTCGCGGGCATCGGAGGCATAGCCGGATGGCTGCGCGGCACTCTCCGTTCCTTCACCCTCGACAACTGCGACAATTCCGGCAGCATCACCTACAGCGGCGAGCACGTCAAACCCATAACCGGTACTTACCAGAATGCGGTCAGCGTAGGCGGCATCGTCGGCATAGCGGGAGATCTCAATTCTTCTTACGGCATATACAGTACCAGCATAGGTAACAACGGTCTGGACGTAACCCTGAAAGATTGCGACAATACCGGCATCGTTCATAACTGCGGAATTGTCAATTCCAAAAGGGAAGCGTCGAACAACAACTGTTACACCGGCGGCATAGCCGGATCGCTTGTAGGTACGCCAAGCAAGTACGCCAGCCTGCAGTCGTGCAGCAACCGCGGCACCGTACTCACCTACGACCTCTTCGGCCCCGAATCGGCCAAAAACCCCGAGTACTGCCACGTATTGGGCGGACTCATAGGCTACGCAGGATACGTCTCCATCGACGAATGCCTGGTTAGCTGCACCCTGGGCAACGCCGTACGTGCTTCCACTTCGATGGCCGGATGCATGGGCTTTGCCATGAGACCCTTCTCCATTACCAACACCACGGTCTGGCTCGAGTGTCTCTGGATCCGCGTGTCGGCGTTCCACCTCAACAGCGCAGGCCTTGCCGTAGTCAGCATGACCGACAGGTCAAAAGACATGTCGCCCAAGCCGGACATAAAAGGCTCGGTCGTCAGCGGATGCAAAGTCGGCGGCAAGGTCTACTACATTCAAGTGTCCGAAGGGTCCACTGTTGACAGCCACAGCGGCATATACACGAC
Source organism: uncultured Bacteroidales bacterium (assembly GCA_946187975.1). Lineage (GTDB taxonomy): Bacteria > Bacteroidota > Bacteroidia > Bacteroidales > UBA932 > Cryptobacteroides. The sequence goes on from CAMHTE010000005.1 coordinate 23,928, forward strand.
GAATTCTCCTGTAACGCTCACGGCAAATACTGCAAGCGCAGTAAACATAGTGAGGGGAGAAGGATACAATACAGCGAGCGTTATCACTACGGACGTTTCGTTCTCCGGCAACTCCGCAATCTCTGAAGCTCCTTAATCACATACGAAATGAAAGCATTGTTTAAACTATTCCTGTATGCATCGGCCGTCCTGGCCGTTGCGGCAGCCTGCGAAAAGACGGGCAAGGAAGACCTCGGTGACGTGTCGCAGGCCGGCACCACCGTCATTTCGGCCGATATAGAGAGCCTTCTGCTCGGGCAGGACACCCGCGTCTGGCCCGACGGAGCCTATATAGGAGTGTTCGGGTCCGAATCCGGAACCAACGAGAAATATATACTCAAACGTGCGGGAGCAGGCCTTGCAAGCGCGGAGTTCTACGGACCTCTCGTGAGCGGGGAGACGCTCGCCGCCTACTACCCCTGGCAGGACGTGTTCGCAGGCAGGGCAGATGCCATGCCCGTAACCCTGACCGCAGCCCAGCAGTATTCGGAAGACGATGCGCTGGATATCTTCGACAGGTACTGCCCCACCGCATTCGCCACCATGAAGAATGGAGCGATGAAGTTCTTCTATCCCTTCGGGATGTTGAGGGTGAGGGTGGAACTCTTCGACAACATCAAAGTAACGGGGATCACCTTCACCTCTCCCGAGAAGGGAGCGGCCGGAATGGGAGCCGTACTCCCCGACGGCTCGCTGAAGATGTCGGCCGGAGCCGTCAACAGCATTACGCTTGACTGCGGCGAAGGAGTGAACAGCATCACCGAGGCGGGATTCTCCGAATTCTACCTCACCATGGTTCCCGGCACATACGAGTCGGCATTTATGGTCATTACGGCCGAGGGCGAGGATCCTATAATCTGCACCCTCGACGGCCTTAAGGTGCCCCGCATCGATGCAGCCGACTTCAAACTTGCGTCCGTCAGCGTAAAAACCGGCGGACCTGAGGGATTTACTGTAAACGAACAGGTATTTGACTGATATGAAAAAGCATTTGTTATTAATCATACCTGCCGTCCTGGCCGCAGCCGCAGTTTTCTGCTCCTGCGAGAAGGAAGGGGATACTGACCCCTTCGCATCCGGGACCTGCATTGCCCAGGCCCGCGTAGGTGCAGGTCAGGGCAGCCTGTCCGTTGCGGTTGAAACCTCCGGAATGTGGAGGCTGTCCTGCAGCGAGGAATGGCTGCACTTCGACGTTGAAGGCGGCGAAGGCAAACAGGCATTCACCATCTACTACGAGTCCAATTCTTCGGACATAATCAATCTTAAACCCGCAAGAGTGGCAAAGATTGCCATCAAGCTCGATTCTCCCATGGTTGCGGATACCCTGGTGCTCGTGCAGCAGGGCTTCCTCGGCGGCGAGATCCAGACAACCGTAAAACCGGACAGCAGGATCAAACTGGAATTCGACAGCAAGGCAATCACCGAAGCGACCTTCGTCTGCTGCTCCAGCGAGGGCCTGGACGACGACACCGCACTTCTTGCCTGGATAAACGGACAGGGCGCCGACGCATATGTGCTGAACGGCACTGTAAACGGCACTCTTCCCGGAGGAATCAAGGTTGCAGGCTGCAACTTCGCCGGTCTGTCGGCCGCGGACGAATACGCGGCATTCCGCGCTGTGGTCGACGGGAGCGTAAACTCCTCGTTCGACTCCGGAACCGAATGGATAGTGGCCGGGCAGATGTACCACCTCTCCTCGATGCAGAGCGCCTACCCTTCCACCCCGGCATGGTATCCGGCGGACGCCAAGGGCGACGACTTCCTCTCCGACCGTTATGCCTGGCAGAACAACCTCTACGACACCGTATGGATGTCCTCCAGGAATTATGTCAGCACATACACCGACGCGGAGGCACACTCCTACAGCGCCGACTATGTGTATGTGTCGGCCTCGGTACTCGACATGATAAGTTCCATGAGCGTTGTGGCTGCCCCGGTCGCAGGGATGGCACACAAGGCCATAGTCCTCAACCTTAAATTCTGATGCGTATGAGACAAAGGATAATTCTTATTCTGCTTGCAGTCCTCTGCCTCGGCGCATCGGCATATGCACAGAAGGGCCGCATAAAGGTAAGCGGCCTCGTTACGGACGAGAACGGCCAGCCCCTCCCCGGAGCGGGCGTGGTCGAGCGCGGCAGCAAGGCTAACGGTGTGGTTACCGGCCTGGACGGTAAATACACCATCACCGTAGGCAAGGATTCTTTCCTGGAATTCAGCTGCCTTGGCTATAAGAACCAGCTCGAGCAGGTGGGCGGACGCACCGAGATCAACCTCAAACTCACGCCGGACAACGAGATGCTCGAAGCCACCGTGGTCATCGGTTACGGTACTTCAAAGAAGGGAGACCTGACCGGTACGGTATCGGTGGTTGACATGGAAGGACTTAGGGATGCTCCCGTCTCCAACATCGGCCAGGCCCTTCAGGGCAAGGTCGCCGGCGCCGAGTTCACCAGCCAGTCCGGTGAAGTCGGGGAAGATCCCACCATCCGCATCCGCGGAAGCCGTTCCATCTCGGCCGGAAACGAGCCTCTCATCGTGGTTGACGGCGTCATCGACGCGGTCACCAGCCTCTCCGAGATCAACCCTGCGGATATAGTCAACATCTCCATCCTCAAGGATGTATCCTCGACCGCCATCTACGGTAGCCGCGGTGCAAACGGTGTAATACTCATCACCACCGTGGACGAGCGCAAGGCCGAAGGCAGGACCTCCTTCACTTTCAAGTCATCAACCGGTGTGTCGTACATAGCCGGAAGCCTGGACATCATGGATGCCGAGGAATACGCCACATGGCGCAATCTCGTATCAACCAGTTTTGCAAACACCACCCCTCCCTACGACGATCCTTCCAAATACGGAAAAGGTACCGACTGGGTGAAGGAACTGTCGCAGACCGTGGTGTCGCAGGACTACTACCTGGCCATGTACCGCAATGTCGGAGGCACGTCGTACAACCTCTCTCTGGGTTACAACGACACCCCCGGTATAGTGATAGGTTCCGGGGCACGCAAGATTACCGCAGCGCTGACGCTCAACAGCACTATCAGCAAGAAGCTGTCGCTCAACCTCAAGACCTCCTACGTGGACACCGAGCGCGACAGGGCTTCGGCCGCTATCACCGGCACCAACACCAATGCCGCGATCTATCTGTCTCCCCTCATCAAGCCCACCGATACATGGAACTCTTTCGGTGACGGCGAGAGCTATGGAGGGCTTCCCTTCAACAGCCCCTGGCTTGTGGCGAAGAACGTCACAAACGAGTCGTTCAGGAAGTACATGATGGTATCGCCCAGCCTCAAGTACCAGTTCAACGCAAGGCTGGTTGCAAACCTGAGGTTCTCGATCAGCCGAGCAACCGACGATACAGGCTACTACTCGCCTTCCTACATGTCGGTCGCAAAGGCCAACCAGTCGGGAGGTACGGCACGCCGCACGCATACCTTCACCCAGAAGTATCTTGCCGAGTTCACCATGAACTACAAGCGCAAGAAGCGTTTCCATGAGTTCGAAGCGCTCGCAGGAGCCACGGCGGAGGGTCTGGATGTCTCGTATGAGAGCTACAGCGGCACCGGTTTCACTGACGACAAGCTGCTCTACTATAACATGCAGGGTACCATGTCGGCGCTGAACTACACCGTTTCCAGCTACGAGCAGGAGAAGGCGAAACTGTCCGGTCTCGCAAGGGCCAACTACAACTATCGCCGCCGCTACTACCTTACCCTGACAGCCAGGGCCGACGGAGCGTCGAACTTCGCAGAGAACAAAAAGTGGGGATTCTTCCCCGCCGCCGCTCTGCGCTGGTCGATAATGAACGAGAAGTGGTTCAAGAAGGCCACCTGGCTAAACGACCTGTCGCTCCGCCTGAGCGCGGGACGCAGCGGAAACGACGCCATCTCGCCTTACATGTCGCTCGCCACCCTCAACGCCGCGGCCAGCACATGGATCTTCGGCGACAGGAAGCTTCTTGCCTACACTCCCGGCAAACTGCAGAACTCCAACCTCACCTGGGAGACCACCGACGCCCTCAACCTCGGATTCAACTTCGCTGCATGGCGCAGCAGGGTGGAATTTGAGGCGGACGCCTACGTTTCCCGCACTTCCGACCTCCTGCTCAGCGTGCGTAACGCCCAGACTACGGGTTACAACACCTATTACGCCAATGCGGGTGCGACGAGAAACACCGGATTCGAGCTTACGCTCACCACGAAAAACATCAACAAGAAGAAGTTCTCGTGGAAGACGGTGCTCTCCCTCTCGCACAACAGCCAGGTGGTTACCGATGTGGGCTCCGAGTATGAGGTGGTTCCTACCTTCATCAACCCGAGAACTCCCACACAGTACATCTACGGTTACAAGAAGGGCTATCCCGTAAGCGCCATCTGGGGCTACAAGTACGAGGGTGTCTGGCACAACATCGACGAGGTGGAGCGCAACCAGATAACCCACGCCTATGCCTCACCCATACAGACCGGCAGCAACGGAGTCGGCCTGGGACGTCCCAAATACGCCGATATCAACCACGACGGCATAGTGGACCAGAACGACATAGTCTATCTGGGCAGCGCCGACCCTGTGGCCTACGGCGGAATAGAGAACGACTTCGAGATCAACCGCAGGCTCACCCTGCGCACCTTCTTCTCCTGGTCGTGGGGAGGTTACATCTACAATATCACGGAGCTTTATGCCGCATCGGGAAGCGCGTCCTACAACAAGTACCGCTTCATGCTGAACGCATGGACTCCGGATAACCCGGACAGCGACATCACCAAGCCGGGCTTCGACGACACCCAGGTGTCGAGCAAGAGCGTTTACGACGCATCGTGGTTCAGGCTCAAGAGTGTGTCGCTCAGCTACAACGTACCTCTGGGCAAAAAGACCAAGAAGTACATCAACAACCTCACGATGTCCGTGAGCGGAGAGAACCTCTTCCTTCTAAAGTATTACAACGGTTTCGACCCCGACGTCAATACTTCTTCCTCGGTCTTCAGGCTCGACAACGGCTCGCTGCCGCGAACCAGGACCTGGGCATTTAACATTCTCGTCAAATTCTGATGGTTATGAAAACAACAGTTATATTCTGCATACTTGCATGCTCGCTGATGAGCGTCTCCTGCCTTAAGGAGAACAACAAGTCTTACGCCACCGACGAGAACTACTATACCGATGCAACACGTCTCAAAACCGGCGTGAACGGCTGCTACAACCCGCTGCGCACGATTATGGCCACGCGCGGCTTCTGGGAGATGACCGAAGTTGCCTGTGACCTTATCTACCTCTCGGGCGCAACGGCATACAACTCCAACTGCGACGTATCGCCTGCGCGTCCCGCGGTGGCATCCACCGTATGGCAGAACGGCTATTCGGGCGTGCGCAACTGCAACGACATGATGCAGAACATTGCAAACGCCGTTGAGAAGAAGTACGTCACGAATGACGAGGCAGCTCCGCTCTTCGCCGAGACCGCGGTACTCCGCGCCCTGTACTACTACCTGCTCACCTGCACCTTCGGTGACGTTCCCTTCTATACCGAGAAGGTCACCGAGGCCAACCGGGCTTCGATCGCCAGGCTGCCCAGGATGAGCGCGGACGCAACGAGGGATTATATCATCGACGAACTCCGGGACTGGCTCCTCACGAAGCAGGCCCTGCCCTTCACCCGCACCTACGACAACGGTAACTACCGCTTCGGCTGCGCAGTGGGCCTGATGGTTGCCGCCAAGATGTGCCTCTGGAACAAGAGGTGGGACGACGCCATCACCTTCATCAACGCGCTCGAGGGTATTTACGGCTCGTATGCCGACACGCCCGAGCAGTTCGGCAAGGATTATCCCCTTACGGACGTTCCTTTCTCGCACAAGTACACGCGCGAGTCGATTATGGAGGTGAGCAACATAGTGGAAGCCTACGGCCTCAAGTCCACCGGACTTATCGCCAGCATTACCACCCCTCCCCGAAAGGACGTTCCGGTTACTGCATCAGAGGATCCGGACGACGAGGAGGATGAAGACGACGAAATGGACCAGGCTTCCAGCGGCGTGGACTTCTACGCCGGAATAGCAATCCCTGAACTGGGAGGTTATTCCCGCACGTCTTCGTCGGCAAGGCCCACCACCTACCTCTACAAGCAGCTTCTTCCCTACGGTTCCCCCGACCTTCGCTCAGGCGAATATTCGAACGGGGCCACCAGCCCCCGCGGAGGTTCCGGCGTCCTGGCATGGCGCTGGAGCGGTTACGACCTCATCAACGATCCCGACCGCACCACACGGGTTGTAAAATGGTTCTGGACTTCGGGATCATCCAAGACAGACTTCAGCTCCGCCAGCCGCCCCTGGATGGGCAACAAATTCTGGGCTAACGGCATGTACAACTCGCAGGATCCCAACAACTACAAGTTCTTCCGTTTTGCAGACGCCCTGCTCATGAAGGCTGAGGCACTGCTGCAGAAGGGCCGTTACGACGACGCCTGCAAGTACCTGTCCATCACAAGGATAAGGGCCGGCATAGGCGAGCTGACCTTCGCCAATGTAAACTCCAACCCGGAGGCCCTCATGGAGGACATACGCAAGGAGCGTGCGAAGGAACTCATCGGAGAGTTCCAGCGCAAGTTCGACCTGGTCCGCTGGGGCATATGGTACGAGCGTACGAACAACTACAACGAAGGCAAGTACATCCACGACTACATTATGCCTTACCACCGCTACTGGCCCATACCTGCCGAGCAGGTAAGCTACAGCGGGAACGCACTCGACAATAAGGAATATATGCAATAGATAGCCATGAGACGATATACAATATTTGCCGCAATTGCACTGGCCGTTTCCGTCATCTCCTGTGAGAAATTGCCGGAGGAGGTGGAAATTTACGGGGTCGGATGCAAGGAGAAGGAAATAAACGCAGCGTGGAACGCCGCGGAGTGTACCGCACAGGTGCTGGCGACGGCAGCTTTTACCGTCACCATTCCCGACGACGCCCCCTGGATCGGCTTCAAGGGAAAGGGTTCAGACCGTTCCGTCAGCATGGACGGCGACTGCACCCTCACCTTCGCGCTGGAAGCCAACCGCAACATTCCCCGCAGTACCACGATAAGCTTTGTGTGCGGGACTTCGTCCTCCACCTTGCAGATTAACCAGGACGGCCTGCTCGAAGGCGGGCTCGAGGTGGAAACCAAGAATATCCTGGCAGCAGCCGAAGGCGGCCGCTACTCCGCAAAGATCAATACCAAGATCAAGGCGTCGGAGTTCAGCTTCTCGACCACTTATGAGGAAGCGGACCACACCGGCTGGGTCAGCGGGATGAAGATTTCGGGCAACTTCGTCATATTTAACGTGGAGCCCAACCTCGAAGCCTCGGTGGTTAGGCACGCCGACGTGATCATCAGCTGGTCCGGAGGTGAAGGAGTGGTTCACGTAACCCAGTACAGCGACGGTTACGGCCTCGAACCCATGACGGTTGGAGGCCTCAAGGCTATGCTCCCGGACAAGGGTACCCTCAGGATAGACAAGCACTACATAGTGAGCGGTATAGCCCTAAACGACGATACCGAGGGAAACGGAGCCGAGAACCGCATGATTTCCGTCGATAACCCCGACCCGGGATACTCATCCCGCATAATCTACCTGCAGAGCGAAGACGGACAGGACGGCATCAAACTAATCTTCAAGAATGACTGCTCGAGCGTGGCAAGCCGATATGACCATATCAGTTTCGATGCCTTCGGAGTCCTTCTCGAGCGCAAGACCAACCCGGTGCGCTACGAGGTGTCGGAGATTCCCATCTCGGCCGTTACCGAATCTTCGCCCGGCGTCGCTCCCGCGGCCAGGTCCCGTACCATCAATACCCTCAGCGAAGACGACCTGTATACCCTGGTAAAGATCGACAACGTGGAAATTCCCATACGCAAGGGTCCTTTCGTACCTGTGGACATAAGTTTCCTCAACATAGTCACCGCCTATCCCGTTACCCTGCGCGACGAGACCGGCAACTCCATCTACATGATGGTGAACGGAGACTGCATCTGGTCAAGGGACGGTAACCCCATGCCCCAGGGATCCGGAAGCGTCACCGGAGTGCTGGTGAACGAGGTATGCGACAACTTCGAGTGGGACACTGCCCAGGAAAAGGCGCTCAAGGCCGCCGGAGTAGTTATCGACTACATCACCGGCCTGGGAGTCATAAGCTCCTGGCAGATACGCCCCGTGCACCGCAGCGACATACAGTTGGCGGAGAATCTCTCCGACGGCTTCTCGATGCCCCTCCATGAATGGCGCTACTGCGACAGCCTCGGGGTGAACCTTGTGCCCAACTACGACGGCGAAAAGCGCGTGCTTTATCCCACGTGGCCCGAATCGCTGAAACCCGACACCCTTGATGCCGTGTTCTACTGCCAGGCCTATTCCGGAAAGCTGGAGCTTATGGCCTGCAACGACTTCTCCCATCTGGGTCCCTACACATACGGCGGCAGCATCACCAAGCCCGAAAACGGCAACGGCGTCTTCGACGCCATGGGTCGCAGCGCCCACTGGTACGTTTCGGGTACCCAGAAAAGCGGAGCCATATACTCGGAGTACACCGGCAAGCCTTCCAACTGGAGCAAATGCAACGGCGCGGCCTGGTGTACGCTGGCATGGAACCTGAGCCAATACTGGTGCTGTGAATTCTCGACCGAGAATCTCGACACGGACAACAGTCCCCTTAGCATACAGTTTGGCACGATGAACCATATAGGCTACTTCGGGGCACCCAGGTACTGGGCCGTGGAGTGGTCGACCGATGGCATTAACTGGAATCGCGTCGCCACATACTCCGTCCCTGACTTCCCCGCATCCAATACCCGCAAGGTATTCCAGCTGCCCGGGACAAAGTACGTCAGCGTCAACCTTCCAGACAACGCACTGGGGCAGCCTTTGGTCTATGTCAGGCTTATACCCGCCATGCTGGGTGTAGGATCCGACTCCGTCTATTTCAGTTCTGGAGCGTCGTTCACCTCCAACAGGTTCAACGCAATAAACTACTTTGCGATAAGGTACAAGAAGTAAGATGACCGGAGGAAGAAGGATCGGCAGGGTTCTGGCTGCGGCAGCGCTGTTTTGTGGTGCCGCGGCCGGAGCGCATACTGCGGATTCGACGGTGGTCCGCACCAGTGACCGCGGAGTGATGCTCAACGCAGAGTCCGCGACGGCGCCGAGGGTGCTGAACATAGGCCTGCCTGAATCCACTACCGGAGCGGTGATATTCGTTGACGGAATGAGGGCGGGGCATGGACTCCCGCGTAGCTATTTCCACTGGGCCGGGGGCAACGCCTACCGCAAAACGGCAAACTATTCCCTGATGGAAGCCGTAGTGCGCTTCAGCGAGTTTTCCTCTCCGGTGAACTCCTGGACCAAACTGGGAGGCGACACTGCCGAGGGCGTGGTGACTGCGCGCACCTCCTCCAACGGACTCATACGCTTCGACGGCTATATGGGAGGTCCGCTGAAAGGGTTCAAGGGCTGGTACTACTCACTGGGGGCGTACGTCAACTACGACCCCTCGTCCGTAAACTCCCCTTCCTGCACCTTCGTGGACCGCAAACAGATTTACCAGCTCAACCTCTCGAAAAGATGGGCTTCGTCGGAACTGGACATCATGTACCGCTTCTCATGGTGCGGCGACCAGATAGAAGGCCTTTACAACACCGCGCCGTTCATCTACAACGGCGACGGTTCGGTTACGGTAATGGACGGCTTCCGTATGGGATACGACTGTTACATGCCGTCCGACGACAAGGTCAGGTACATGGACGTGATTACTGGCGATATGCGCAACCTGACCCTGAACGGCTTCAACGACAGGCGCATGCACGACATTACCATGCTGTGGAAAAGGCAGTCCGCCGGGGGATGGCTCCTCAAGGCTTCACTGCATTCCCTGCTGACGCCTCAATACGACCAGATAAACGCCTCGCTCAACGGAATCGACAAGGTGGGCACCGAAAAGGGATATACCCTCACCGACGGCACTCCGTACCAGGGATACGTACAGAACCGCATGGTAAAGGCGGACAGCTTCCATACCTACGACAACGAACTGCGGCTGGAGGCGGAAAAGAAGTTCCGCCGGCACGAGATCAGCACCGGCGTTTCGATGATTTACGCAGACCAGTTCGAAGAGGCGTCGTCCTTCACGTTCGCGCATACCGCTGAGGCTTCGCCTTCCAGACTCTACCTGGGAGGGAAGGACGTGTGGAACCTTAACAGGAATGCCCTTTACTTCGACGCCGTCAAGGCCAGCGCGTTTTTCTTCGTGTTCGATAAGTGGAAACTGAGCGACAGCTTCAGCGTGCTTACGGGGGCGAGTGTAAAGCCCATCATGATGTTTATACACACTGCCGCCCGCCTGGACGACGAGGCCGTCAACAGGCGCGTGGAAGGCTTCAACCTGGCCGATCCCAGCCTTGCGAAGGTCCACTACATTGAACACGGGGGCTTCGACTATGCGGTGTCGGAATCGCTCAACTGGAGCTTCGCACCCGGCTTCCAGGCCGTAGCCGAGGGCTTCTACAGCATGACCAACAAGACCACGACCTATTTCAAGAACGCATCCATCCCCAGCCTGAAAGCCATCGGGAACGCCCATGTGAGGGCAGGCGTCACCTATGCGAACCAGTGGATGAGCATAGCCGGCATATTGTCGTACATCACCAGCTGGAACAATGCCGCAAGCATCTCGGTAACCAAACAGATAGGGGGCATCAGCGAGACCATCCCCTGGGTGGCCCAGTATGGAATCGGAACTCCGGGCGCCACTCTCGACGGCAACTTCTTCGCGGGAGGCTTCAAATGCCACGCACTGGTCACATGGCAGGACCCGCGTTACCACAATTACACCAACGTCTTCGTCTTCAGCGACAACTCCACCGCGATTCGCGACTACACCGGCAAGAACGTCACAGGCATATCCCGCGTGATGGTGGAACTGGACCCGTCTTACAAATGGAAAACCTGGAGGGTATGGTGCAGCACGCGCTACTTCAGCCGCCGTTACGCCAACCGTACGAACCTCGTTTATTTCAACGGGCGCATAGAGACCTTCGGAGGCATAGACTGGGACTGGCGCAAAGATTGCAAGATCAGCCTCAGCTTTGTAAACCTGCTCGGGCAGGGCGGAGTGAAGGGATCCATCGAAAGCGCCGACACCATGGACGACGCATCGGAACTGGTCGGTTACAGGATGGCCGGCACCTTCATCCGCCCCTTCTCGGTAGATTTGAGTATGACCGTGAATTTCTGACCGTATGCGATTTGCACCGAAACTTCTGGCCTTCGCGCCGCTGCTCCTGATGGCGGCGGTTTCCTTCGCGAAGCCGCACGAAGTGAAGCTGGCAAAAGAGGGAGAACGCTGGACTATGTATATGGACGGCCAGCCCTTCTACGCCAACGGCGCATCCACCCATATGTTCTATACGGAGATAGCGGGCTTCGGGGCCAACACCATACGCAAATACACCCTTCGCGTCAGGGACAAAGACAGGAAGTTCCTGGACGACGTGGCCGCGGCCGGGCTGATACTTCACGCCGGGCTCGGATTCAAGCAGGTACGCAGCGGCTACTACGACGAGAACCCCGAAAAAGCAATTGGCGAGCAGGAGGAAAAGCTGCTCGGAGTTGTGCGCGAATTCAAGGACCATCCCGCCATACTCTGCTGGAGCATTGGCAATGAGGTCGAGATCTGGAATCAGGAAAAGCCCCTGCTGGCCCAATACGAGTCCATACAGCGCATTGCGGCCAAAATACACGAGATAGATCCCAACCATCCCGTCACCCTCGCCATAACCGAGGATATCACACCCGCGAAGATCCACGGCCTGATGGATATATGCAAGGACCTGGACTTCCTCTCCTGCAACTGCTACATCCACCCCGACGGAACCTTCCCCATGGTGGACTGCCTGAACAGGATCGGATGGACCAAACCTTTCATCTCCACCGAACTGGGGCCGGAAGGATGGTGGCACCACGAGAAGCTGGGCAAGCGCTACACCCCCTGGAAGGCCGTGCACGACTATACCAGCACAGAAAAGGAAGACAAATACGCTTTCTGCATAGAAGAGACCATCCATGACCCCCGCTGCGTGGGAATGCTCTCGTTTGTATGGGGATACCAGCGCAGCTGGCGCGACGAGGTGAAGGAATGGTACGGAATGCTGGACCGCAACATGTACACCTATGGTGCGGTGGACGTGATGCAATACTACTGGACCGGGAAGTACCCTGCCAAACGGGCGCCCCGCATAGAGAGCGCCTACGACATCAAACTCAACGGCATGCGCTGGGACGAGTATCCCGTAGTCGAGCCCGGATCCGCCAACAAGGCCTCGGTAAAAGTGAAGAACGTCAGCGGAGAAAAGCTCCGCATGCACTGGAGAGTGGTCAAGGAGCAGACCAGCAATGAGGACGGCTCGTTCCACGACGGCATTCCCGGCCTCATACTCAAGGACGGGGCAAAGAAAGTGGTGTTCAACGCTCCCGCCGAAAGCGGAGCCTACAGACTCTACATACACGTTTACGACGACGTGAACCGTAAGGCCGCCTACGCCAGCATACCTTTCCTGGTATCCGGCGAGGCCGAGGCCTTGAAAGATTTTGGAGGAAGACCTTAAACGATTAAGATATGAAAAAGATTGTTTTAATGCTTGCACTTCTGCTGCCTGCCGCAGCCCATGGATGGAATAACGTGGGACATGCAGCAATTGCGCAGATAGCCGAGAACCATCTGGACAAGAACGCCAAAAAGGCGCTCAAGCAATACCTCAAGGGAACGGACATAGTGGAGATCGCCTCTTATGCCGACAGATACTACTACCAGTGGTACAGGGACATCGGCTGGCAGTGCACCAATCCCAAGATACTCCGCCGCAAACCCTCGGAGATGGACTCCCTGCCCACCAATCTGGAGCCGTGGTGCCATTCCTATTCCGTGGATTCGCTGTTCAACACCTACAGGACCAACCGCGAGGGAGAAGAATATGTGCGTAACTGCATCATGGACCTGGACTGGCTGGTGAAGAACCTCAAGGAGAACGTCGCCACGATGGATCCCGAAGAAAGACTCAAGCAGATTGCACTCGTAGTGCATCTGACCGGAGACTTCCACTGCCCCATGCATATCCTGTATGTGCCCAAGGCTCCCACCGGAGGCAAGTATTCCATTTATATTAACGGAGAAAAGATCAATATCCATACTTTCTGGGACAGCCGTATCTGGGGATTCCTGAACAAGGGATGGACTTATTCCGAATTTGCCGAAGAGGCCGATACCGCCACCAAGCAGGAGATTGAGGAGATTACCAAAGGCGACGTTTACGACTGGGGCAGCGCCAACGCGATAGCCGCCTGGCCGGCCCATCACCTTACCAACGCCACCCAGGAACAGAGGGAATTTACACCCGCCTATGCGGAATCGTTCCGCTGGCTGGTTTACCAGCAGCTCCGCAACGGCGGCTACCGTCTGGCAAAGCTTCTAAACTACATCTTCTCCTAGCCCGTGAAACGTTTTGTTCTTTCCGCACTGATACTCCTTGCCGCCTGGCATACCGCTCCGGCACTGGGTGTTGCGCACAAGTCCATAAAGGTTTACCTGAACAAGGCCGACGGTATTTACAGCGCCGGAGATACAGCCAAAGTGTTCGCGCGCACCCTGGAGGACCTTGGACCGCTCCGCCTGCTGGTGATCAACAACCGCGACACGCTGGAGAACCGTGTGCTGAACTTCGGCTCCGATACCACTTCGCGCATAATCTTCAGCGAGGTTTGCAAGGAGCCCAAGGGCGTGATGGTGATACTCGGTCCGGACGGCAACGATAAATTCGTCACCTCCGCAGGGTACGTGGTGGATCCGCTTATCATAAAGCCCGGGTTTGAAGCTCCTGACGACCTCTATTCCTGGTGGGAAGGGCAGATCAAAACAATGCGGAAGAGCCGGCTGCGCGTCGAATGCCAGGAAGCCGTGGCTCCCGACGATTACAAAGACGAAGTCCGCTGCTGGCACGTGAGCATCTCGATGCCGGAAGGGCCGAACGTGGAAGCCTATGTGGCCATGCCGCTCAATGCCGGGCGCAAGAGCCTTCCCGTATTGATTAGGACGCACGGCGCCACGGCACTGAACATCCCGGACACACGCAGCAACCTCCTTTCCGCCTGCAGCTATGCTTCAAAGGGAGCCATAGCCGCCAACGTGAACGCGCTGGGAATTCCGGACAACGAGCCTCAGGAGTATTACGACAAGCTGGCCAAAAGCGAGCTAAAGGACTACAGCAAGCGTCCGCTGGTGGACAGGCAGTCGTTCTACTTCCGGCTTATGTTCCTCCGCCTCGTCCGCCTTACGGACTATCTATGTTCGCTAAAGGAATGGGACAGGACACGTGTAATGGTAAACGGAGGCAGCCAGGGAGGCGCGCAGTCGCTCTTCCTTGCAGGTGTGGATAAAAGGATTACCCACTGCGTGGCGATGGTACCGGCGATGACCGACTTTGGCGGGCCCCTCGTGGGCAGGAACGCCGCCTGGCCCAGACCTTACGCAAAACCTGGAGTGGCGGCTTCGCCCGAAGGCAGGGCCGTTCTCCCCTACTTCGACGGATCCTTACTCATCAACCGCTTCCGCGGCAAACTCTACCTCGAAGTGGGGTTCATCGATACCCTCTGCCCAGCGACTTGCATCTATGCCGTTTACAACAATGCCTGCGCGGCGGAAGAAAAGATAATCATGCCCTACGTGTACCGCCGCCACTGCTGCGTGGATCCTCCCTACAGCACGGAGTGGACCGAGACGGTGATTGCCCGCAGGAAAAAGTTTGTCGAAGATTTTTGCAAGGGGAAATAATATGTTGAAGAGACTCGTACTTGCCTGTGCCGCCCTGACGCTTCTGGCCTCGTGTTCGCACAAAGGCTCGTCCGACAAGCCCGAGCCCGAGCCTGTACCCGTACAATGGACTAAAACCACTATACGGCCGGGGCTCACATGGTACAGCTACCGCGGGTACGAAACCGTGTCGCGCGCCAATCAGGTCATCAACGTGCTGGAACTGGACTTCGAACTCAGCGGTCTGAAACTTGAATTCCAGTATTACCCTGCAAAGACCACCCTCACAACCGCCTGCAGTCAGACGGAAGGCGCAGTGGCAGGGACCAACGCCAGCTTCGGCACACCGCATACGTTCATACGCACCGGAGGCACTACGTGGTGCGACCTGAGCGGCACCAACTCCGACGATGTCAACTGGTACAAGCACGAAGCGGCGATATGCTTCGACGGCGTATCGCAGTTCGGTTTCATCAACTGCGAGGGCGACCCGTTCGGCGCCATCGACACATACAGGGCCCTCACTTGGCCTAACGTGTTCTCTTCCCGGCCACTAATGATAGAGGATTCAAAGGATGTAAAATGGGCCAGTCGCCTGAAGTCGTTCAATTCGGTGCTTGCACCCAGGACGGCCGTGGCACTTACTGCGGAAGGCACCGTTCTGTTCGTTACCGTGGACGGGCGCTGGTACGGAATGGCCAACGGAATTACCATCGCCGACCTTCGCGATTTCCTGCGCCTCAACTTCAATCCCACCTACGCGATAGCCATGGACGGCGGGGGATCCACCACGATGTTTATAAAAGGTTACGGAAAGGACGGTATCGTCAACTACCCCTGCAACTCCAACGGGGCTTCCAGCGAAGAATACGCCGAATACGAAGGGACCTTCACTGAGCGCAGCCTCCCCACCTTCTTCATTATAAAGGAATAGTTACTTCCCCTTAAGATATCGCAGGCGCTCCGCTTCCGGGAACTTTTCGATGGCATAGCGGAGCATGGTGCGAGGCATGCAGAGGTATCTTGGGCCGCTGCAGGGACCATCCGCCTGCAGGTATGCCTCCAGCGCAGACTTATTGCGTTTGCCAGCTTCCCTCAGGAGCCAGCCCACAGCCTTGTGGATAAGGTCGTGAGGATGATTCAGGAGAATGTCTGCGATGGCGAAAGTGTCCTGCAACTGACCGTGCCGTATAAAGGTCATAGTGCTGACAATTCCAATACGCTGCTCCCAAATCGTGCGACCGTCGCGCGCCAGATCATACAGCAGCGTCCGATCTTTGTCCAGCAGCCATTCTCCCAGAAGCGGATAACACGACAGGTCCACCAGGTCCCAGTTGTTGATCCCTTCCGTATGCGAAAGATAGAAGCGTATGCATTCCTCGCGGGAGATGCCAGCGTGCCGGAACAACTCCACCAACGCGAGCAGCGCCGCCAGCCGCACTTCGTGATATTCGCTGGCCATACATTCCTCCAGTTCCGCGAATCCTATCTTACGCCAACACTCCTTCACTACGGCTCGCGTCACCGGAACCTTTATTCCAAGGAACCTGTCTCCCTCACCGTACTGCCCCGGCCCGGTCTTGAAAAACCTTGCCAGCCCCTCAACCTGTGAAGGGTCCGCCGCAGCCAGCATATTTGAAAGCAGTTGATTCACCGCGTATCGGGTTAATAGTTCTCAACAGACCAGACCATCTGGAAGACGGTTTGTGGTTTAGGGAAGAAGCTTACATTTTAAAATACGACAGCAGCGCAGACTGGTAGGCGCGTAGGGCGTCAATACCATTAGTCGTTATGCGGCACACCGTGTGGGAACCACGGCCCGCTCCGCTTGTATAAACCTTGATATAACCGGCCTCCTGAAGATTTGTCAGCTGCACGGACAAGTTGCCGGACGTGGCCTTCGTAAGATTCTTAAGATAAACGAAGTCCGCGTCGTCCAACGAATCCAGAGCGGCCATTATCTTCAACCGCAGTTCGTTGTGGAGTATGGGATCCAGATCTTTAAACTCCATTTTTCGCCTTCCGGTTAAAAAGTAATCCAGGGATAATCAACGACACAACGGCCGTCGCCGCAACGCAAAGCGACTGCCACATCCACAGGTCTCCCCTGAGAAGGAATGCCCCCAGGCCAATGGCCGCTCCTGCAAGACCGCCAGCAATCATCGGCCGGAAACGCAAAACTTCTCCCGTAAGGAAGGCACCGATGCCAAGAAGCAGGCAGATGAGCGGCTTCTCTGCGGTCTCATATATGTTGGCAAAGCCGAAGAGGAACCCACCGACGCCGATGGCGCAGGCCGCGAATATCCAATAGTCCAGGACCAGCCGGGAGTGATGGGTGCGCATGTGTGTGCTCTGACGGTCACGACGCAGCAGGATTGCCATAATAGGAAGGCCGAAGAGGGGAATCCCCACCCAGACCCAAATGCACCACGGCCGATAGACGACCTGCATCAGAACGAATTCCAGCAGATAGAAAAAAGCCGTCAGCGAACCCCAGAGCAAGAACAGTGGATTCCCGTTGGGAGCGCCGTCCATTTCCACTTTGCCCCTGGTACGGGCAATTACGTCGAGTGCGTCAAATTGTTCCATATCAGGGGCAAAGATATTAATTATTTCCTTAATTATGAGTTACGTAAATGTATGAGGTCTTGCTGTGGTCATACTTCAGGCGGAAGCCCACCTGCACGCCGGGATGTGTTCCGTCATGGCTTGTTTTGAGCATGAGTTTCGGATGGTCATCGCGGCCACCATGCCCCGAGAATGAGAAAGTATTGTCGTAGCCGGGCATGAGCTCCACATCAGCCCAGTTCCAGTAGCAGTCTGCCGGTTTTGTCTCTACACCGAGGGACAGTCCCATACCATAGTTGCAGATACCGTCGGGAGAGCCGTTGGACCACGGCTTATACACGCCGGACTGCTGGTATGTAATCTCGAAGGAAGAGGGTTTCTCTTCAACTACATACACTTCAAGCGGGGCGCTCACCGAGTAGTTGCTCCTAATGCGGAAGCGGAGGTTGTATGTCTGGTCGGCCTTAGCGTTGAAGTTATATAGCTTGTGGAGGGTTTTATCATAGTAGAAATCCTCGTTAGGATTGGTCTCCGGATCAATCTCAATAGACTCCCAGTGCCATACAAGATTGGTCGGAGCATACTGGTCTATGTTCAGAAGCATAACGTCATACTTGTCCATAACCAGTCTGGAAGGACTAAAAGAGAAGGAAGTGTAATCCCATCCCGGGCCGGTAGCAATCTGGCAGGTGCTTGCCATCTCAGTACCTTCGTATCTGAATTTGAGGTATACATTCACGTCGTCCGAACTCTTGAGTGCTTTGAGAGTACGGGAAGAAGCATCCCAGGAGAAGTATCCATCATTTACGTCTTCGCTGCTGCTGTGTCCCTTTTCCTGGGCCGCCAGCGTTACCTTGCTCCAGTCAAATGAGGCTCCATCATCCCATTCGGCATCCACTTTTACGGAGTCTCCTACCTTGACCCAATCTTTTTCGGGATTTATCGTGAACCTGCTCAACTTGGGGAAGTATTCTTCCAGAATGGCATTGCCGATGATTGTGTATTCGCCGTCGGGGATGTAGGTCTGAGCGGCACTGTCCCAGGACTCATTTTCGATGACAAATACAAAAAGTAACTGATACTGGCCGGAATATACCTTGGTGCCGGCTTTTTCCTTGAGCCAGATCTGGCTGCTGCCGTCAAGTTTTACATTCCCTCCCTGACCAAGATGTACAGTGACTTCCTTTCCGGGACGGAATGTGCCGAACTTGGCTGCGGCCCAGGAATATTTCTGATTGAATTCCTGATTGATTACGGTTAGTTTGTTTGCTATTTCCGTAGGGAGTTCGAACATTCCCCAGCCCATGGTGCTCTGCTCCGGATCCTCATCCATCACTTCCACTTTGATTGCCTCCTTGGTCTTATCCAGACTGCTTCGGCCCACATACCATTGGGAGTATTCCTGAGGAAGATCATATACCTGAGCCTCACCGCCTTTCTTCTGGATGGAATAGGTGTTCTCCTTCAGGGCTTCCGCCTTCTTGATGACATTGTCGTCGACAGGCTCCTCCGCATCGAGGGACAGGACGGTGGCCGTTGCGGTGGCTAGGTTGCCCTGCTGGTCCACTTTTCCCTTCACACTCTTGACGGTTCCCTTGACCGTACCGCCCTTAAATTCTTTCGGATTGGTCGTGGTAAAGGTCACGGCAACCTGTCCGTTCTCGTCGGTGGTTGCACTGGTGGGACTCACAGAACCGCCCGTAGCCTCAAATTTGATGGTCGCAATGGTTTCAGTCTCTTTAAGGTTAATTACTTTTCCGCTGGTTGAAATCAGCTTGAAAGAAAAAGTGAATGAGGCCGAGCCGTTCTCGCTGATCTTCTGTGCGGAAGGAGAGACGGAGAGCAGGTCCTGGGTTTCCTTTTCCAAGGCCTCAGCGTCTTTATCACTACATGAGATGATCATCCCCGCCATGGCCATAAGAGAAAATAGTTTTGTAAATTTCATGGCTATCCTGTTATTGGTTAATTCCACAAACTTTCCACAAAGTTAGAAAAGTTTATAAAATAAACAATAACTAAGGTTCGCGCCTGGGGTCCGGCCCTATCAAGGGTCAAAGACTTAGTCTATAGCCTCGGGGGCGTGGTGCACCAGCGGGCAGTCGAACACCTTCGCAGGCATCTCCATGCAGGAAAGGATCAGCCCGTTCAGCATAACGGCCTTCATCTTTGCCGATGCCCAGTCCGAAGTCTTTTTGTCGGATTCCGGCATCGCATCGAGTTCCGCATCCAGTTGGGCGGCTTTCAGCGCATCCGCCGCTTCGGCTTCCTGGAACATGGATATTTTTGCAACCCAAAGATCCAACTGACGGGCATTCCACTTGTCGATGATTTCGTCCTGACGGGGGCGGCTCTTCGGCCCCTGCTCGCGTTCAAGCTTGTTCACCGACTTGCATTCTTCCGAAGCGGGCCATGCAGCTAGGATTTTCGTACGGAGAGCCTGCAGGGCGCCATCCAGGGTAGTCTCGTCAGCAGCCGTCTGTCCTCCGAGCAGAGCGGCCTGAAGGCCTGCAAGAGCGTTCTGGGCGGAATTGAGCGAGGACATTACCCTCGCATCGTATATGGCGTAAAGTTCCTTTTCGATCTGGTTCATGCGGTTTTCACCAGCTCCCTCGGGAGCGCCTTTAGCCATCATCTCAATGGCCTGTTCCTTACTCATTCCGGTTTTCCCGGCAACGTACCCGGCTACCACGTCGCGGATCTGATCCTCCGAGGCAGTGGCAGGGTTAAGGCCTGCATCGCTGATGGCCTTCATGATTTCAGCGGCGCTTATATTGGAAGCATTTTCCGCTCCGGAACTTGATCCCGCCGAAGGCCCGTTCATCGTTTGTTTAGTGAGATCCGACTGCTTCAGCGCATAACGCGTGCACATGTCCACGGTCGCTTTCCTGACGCGTGCAACCTTTTCACCATATGCGCGAAGAGCCTCCGCGGAGTTGAGGCTCCCTGAGGCTGGCAGCGCAATCCTCGCGTTCAACGCATCAAGGTAACTATTATAAACAGGCGCGTCAGCAGGGTCTTCGAGGGGAAGGTAGTTCTCATTGGCCTCGGGATCAAGCAGGTCCTGGGCATAAGTAAGGGCAACTTCGGGATAGTCCTCGCCGGAGGCGTTACTTTCCTTAGAACCGTTGCCGCCAAGTCCCAATGAGCCGGACACCGCCTTGCCCAACTGCGAGCCAACAGCGTTCTTAGCCTTGTCTCCAAGACCTTTCAGAAGGCCTCCTTGCGCGAAAGCGCATGTTCCAAGAAGGATTAACACAGCGATTAAAACAGTCTTTTTCATATCATCCGATGATTAGCTGATACAAATTTAACTTTTTATTAACAAATCATTTGCAAACGAAAACATAAAAATCTTTATATAACTCCTTTGGCCCCGCAGAATAATTGTAATATAATTGTAGTCCGGCCGCCCTTATCAGGTGACCGGACGAACTATTAAACGATGGACTATGGCTAACTCGCACAAAAAGGAATCCGGTTTGTTTCCGGTAAGCATGAAGGAAGTATTCAGGTCAATGTGTCACCAGAGAAAACAAAAAAACCGCCGCGGAGGGCAGTTTCGGATATATAGAGTATTATGAATGTGTCGGTTTGGTAGCGAGAGTGGGTCACGATCCCACGACCTCCGGATTATGAATCCGACGCTCTAACCAGCTGA